>CANOCU010000098.1 GCA_947564645.1 uncultured Lachnospiraceae bacterium | reverse complement strand
AATAAAGTGCGTAAGTTTTGTTACCGGTAACTTACACACTTTATTTTACACTCTCGAGGCAATTCAGCATTTTTACAATAAGTTTATACATAACACTACCAGCAAATTGTCTGACAACGAACTGCGGCGCAAAAAATATCTGTTTGTAGTTACCGTAGCATTATTGACGCGTGCTTTGATTCAGTCAGGCTTTGATGACGAGACGGCTTATACGGTCAGCGATATAGTCATTACCGATATGGACAGATGTGCTTCCTTTGACATGCTGAACGAAAAATTTCTGAAAATGCTGTCTTATTATACGGACCAGTTTTCACGGCTGCAAGGCGTCTCAACTTATGCTTATCCGGTTTCCTGTGCGTTTCGTTTTATCCTCTCCCACCTCCATGATCCGATTCAGGTACAACAGGTGATTGATTCGACAGGACTCAGCGCCTCTTATTTTTCTTCCCTTTTTAAAAAGGAGACAAGCCATACAATATTGGAATTTATCCACATTTCCAGAGTAAAAGAAGCAGAAAATCTGCTGACTCACACTGCACTTACCTATGTGGAAATCAGTACGGCTTTATGCTTCTGCTCCTTAAGTCATTTAATTTCTATTTTAAAAAAGTATACCGGCGTAACGCCAAAGGAATTCAGAATGTCTCATGTTTCTTTCTAGCCAGGCATTCCTGCGCGCTCCCAGAAAATTATGTTCTCCACAGAGCACACATAAAACCGCTGGAATCTTCTCTCCACCTACACTTTTACAACCTCGCCAGCGTCTCAAACGTCCCATTGATATCCACTTTGCCAAAACCCCATCTGTTGTCCGGATACACGATATTCTCCGACCGGTCCGCGCCGCGGATGAGAAAGCTCTTGATCCCTCTGCTCTCCACGGTGGGCGTATTGCCGTCCACCACCGCCCATTCCATGAACTGCGCCACGCAGCCTGCCGTCAGGGCCGCCGCCAGACTGGATCCCGTTGCCGGCCCGATGGCCGTAGGCACCTGCACACCGGGCGCCGCCAGATCCGGCTTGATCACCCCGCCCTTGGTATAGCCTCTCCCGGATTCCATAAACCAGCCGCCCGAGATCCCGTTATAAGCCGATATGGTGATGACCCGCTCCGCATTGGCAGGCTCCGTCAGCGTCACGTCCGGGCTTGGCGCCAGAAACGTCACATTCTTCTCCATAAATTCCGTGACCGGCAGCCAGATATGGAACGTACCCATGCCCTTCTGCCCTTCCATCGGATAGACCTGCAGATTCCAGACGCCGGGCGTCGGATCCTCAAACCGGAAGAAGACAAGCTGCTCTCCCGCGTCCCGCTCCACGATCAGATTGCTCACCGTGACCACGGTCCGCTCGAAGATAAAGTCGATCACCCGGTCCTCCCTGCTCCTGAAATCGATCTCCGGCGAGGTCTCCCCGCCCGGTGAACGCAGCCTGACGGCATAGACATCCGGCAGCGTGCCCCACAATTCCATGCAGAATCCCTTCGTATCTTCCGGCACACGGATCTCCACCGTATCCGGTACGGTATGTTCATAGTGGTGCTCCTTGTCGCCCTCATTGCCGCCGCAGACCACTATCGCCCGGCTCCTGCGCCTGGCTACGCTGTTCAGATAAGAAGCAAGAGGCGACGTGCCGTTATGGCTGCCCAGATTGGTGCCCATCCCCAGCACGATCACCACCGGCCGGTGCAGCGCGATCGCCATCCGTTCCAGATACTTGACCCCTTCCATGATATCATTTTCCTGATAGGCCGCCGCTGTGTCCGCCACCAGATAATAGTCCCGCAGATACTGCTTGGCGCCCTTAAGCTTGACTACCGCGATATCCGCCTGCGGCGCCGCCCCACGAAAAGACAGACCCTGGTCAAGGATACTGCCCGCCGCCACGGAAGCCATCTGCGTGCCGTGTCCGTCGGTATCCGTAGAAGGAACAAGCAGCCGCGGTTCCTCCGTCTGCAGTGCGCGGTCGATCTGTGCCCTGGTGTACTCCGTACCATACAGAAAGCCCTCCGGCGGCTCTCCCTCCTGAATCGTCTGATCCCAGATCGACATGATGCGGCTGCTGCCGTCTTCCCTGCGGAATACATCCAGCTCATAGCGGATCCCGGTATCGATAAAGCCGAGCACCACCCCTGCTCCCTGCAGGGACAGCGGCGGGTTCTGTACCCGGATGCTGCCCGTCTGCGCCAGATTCTCCGGATCAAAGACAACGCCCTCCGTCTGCATCAGCCCATACAGCACCGGAATCGCCGAATATCCGTAATAGCTGACAGACACCGGCGGAAACATGCTCCGTCTGACGTTGGCCACCCCGTAACCGTCATCGATCCCGTGAAAGCAGAAATCGATCGGCAGCGTCCCCGAAAGCTCCTCCGCCACCACATAATCCGTGATCAGGTCCGCATAATCGTTTGATAAGATCTTTTCCTTACAAGTCATCTTCTAAAACAACAGCCGCCGTCACCGGCGGTCTGTTCTCTCTGATCAGCTTTCCTATTATCGTATGTCTGCAGCGGATGTCCTGCTACATTATCCTTTCTCCTCTATCACATTCAATCTGTCCGGATGCTCCAGTGAATTACTCCGGATATCGATGATCGGGCCGCCGGTCCCCTCGATATACTCCCTGGTGATCGTCACCCGGCCGATATTGTCATCCTTGGGCACCTCATACATGATATCCAGCATAAATTCCTCGATGATCGCACGCAGCGCCCTGGCGCCTGTATCCTTCTCCATGGCCTTCTCGGCAATGGCTTCCAGCGCCCCCTGCTCGAATTCCAGCTTCACCTCATCCAGTTCCAACAGCTTCTGGTACTGCTTCAGGATCGCGTTGCGCGGTTCGGCCAGAATCTTAACCAGCATTTCCTTCCCCAGGCCCTCCAGCGTAAAGATCACCGGCAGACGTCCGATAAACTCCGGGATCATGCCGAATTTCTTGATATCCTCCACGGTCACCCGGTTCAAGATGTTCTTCTCCTTGTCATACTTATCCCTAAGCTCCGCGCCATAACCGATCGACGTCTTCTTATTCAGCCGCTGCTTGATGATCTCCTCCAGATCCGGAAAGGCCCCGCCGCAGATGAACAGGATATTCTTCGTGTTGACCGTGGCAAGCGGCACCATGGCATTCTTGGAATTGGCGCCCACCGGCACCTCCACCTCGGCCCCCTCTAACAGCTTTAACATACCCTGCTGTACAGACTCCCCGCTCACATCCCGGGAGTTGGTATTCTTCTTCTTGGCGATCTTGTCGATCTCGTCGATGAAAATAATCCCCTGTTCCGCCCGTTCCACGTCATTCTCGGCCGCCGCCAGGAGCTTGGAGACCACGCTCTCGATATCGTCGCCGATATACCCCGCTTCCGTCAGGGACGTAGCGTCCGTGATCGCAAGCGGCACATCCAGAAGCCTGGCAAGCGTCTTGACCAGATAGGTCTTCCCGCATCCCGTAGGCCCGATCATCAGCATATTGGACTTCTCGATCTCGATCTCGTCCATAGTGCCGGTAGCCACCCTCTTATAATGGTTATAGACAGCCACGGACATGACCTTCTTGGCATGTTCCTGTCCCACCACATACTCATCCAGTTTGGCTTTGATCTTATGGGGCGGCATAATATTCTGAATATCGATCTCCGGCCTGGCATCCTTCTTCTTTTTGCGGATCTTCTGCTTGTTGGGAATGCCGCCGTCCCCCTGTAAGTCCGCCAGATTGACGAAACTGATCTTCGGAAATCCCTTACCGTTATTGAAATCCGTCATGGTAGGATTATTCAACATCCCCTGATAGTCGAACTGGCTCACCGTATCCATCGTCTTATGCATACAGTCGTCACAGACGCAGATATGATTCGGCAGCCGGAACATCTTGCCGGCCTTGCTCTCCGGCCTGCGGCAGATAAAGCAGACATCCTCATAATCCTTACTGGGATTGTCATCCTCTTTCCCCGTATCCTGTCCGCTGTCTTCGGAACCACTCACCACAAGTTCTTCCTTGTCTCCTTCTCCATCCTTCTTCGCCTCCTGCGGGCAGTTCCCGTCCTGCTCCGATTCCGTAGGCGCTTTCTCCTGTGCGCCTTGCTCCTCGCGCCCGTCCTGCTCGCTGCGCCCGCCTGCCTCACTTCTCTCATTCCGCATCTGCCGCAGACGTTCTCTTTGTTCTTCGCCGTCCTCTAACTCCCGGAAATCCCATTTCTGTGACTCCTTCTTCTCATCCATCTCGTCAAATCTGTCTTCTCTCATAACCGCTCCTGTCTCTATTTTATAGGTTCCCACCACTCATTTGTTCTTTAACGTTCCTTTAGAAATATCATAGTATAAAACCCCTTTCCCCACAAGTAAAAAAAATCGAGCGCCGGCGCGCCCGATCCAGAAAATGTTCCGTATTCTCCTTCACTAAGAGAAAAACGGCATTATAACCGCCTTTCTCTTAGTCTGTCATCACTTTAACACGTATCGCTGCGCATCCGGGCCTGCACTTTTAGTCTGCTCCTACTGCGCTTTATTCCCCAACGTCAGCTGTACCGTTCTGTTCTCATAACCGCCGGCTCCGGGCGACATGACTGTGACATCCACAACATCCCCCTTGGCATAAAATTCCAGTTCTTTCTGCAAAGTATCCATGGATGAGATCTTATCTCCGTCAAATTCTACGATAATATCACCTTTGCGCAGTCCGGCTGCCGCCGCTGCCGTATTCTCATACACCTGCGAGATATACACGCCTTCCGGCATACCGTAGGCCTCGGATACCTCCTGTGTAACGCTGATGCCGGAGATCCCCAGATAACCTCTTTCCTCTTCCGCCACCTTATTCTTGGTCTCCTTCAGCATCAACTCCGCTATAATCGGGCTTGCTGACGAGATCGGAATCGCATATCCCATGCCTTCCACGGCGCTGCCGCCGATCTTATTGGAATTGATCCCCACCACTTCACCCTTCATATTCAGAAGGGCGCCGCCGGAATTACCCGGGTTGATCGCCGCATCCGTCTGTATAAAAGTACCGTCCGTACCATCCGAAAGCTGAATACTTCTGTTTAACGCACTGATCACACCTGTTGTCACCGACTGTCCATATCCCAGAGAATTTCCGATCGCAATCGCAGGTTCTCCCACTGTCAGAGAGTCCGAATCGCCAAGTGTCGCCACCGCGATCTCCTGCAGCGTACTGCTGTCCACTTCACCTATCGGAACCGCGATCACCGCCAGATCCATATCGGGATCCGTACCTTTGATCGAAGCCTTTGCCTCGCTGCCCTCCACGAACTGCACTGTCAGCTCGTCGGAATCTGCGATCACATGATAGTTCGAGACGATCAGCAGTTCCGTATCGTTCTGCCCGACAATAATACCGGAACCGCTGGCATCCGCCTCACTCGTCATCGTCTGACCAAAATAGGACATCTTCTCCGTATAGTGATTGTTGATCGACACGATCGCCGGCATGACCTCCTTCACTACCTCCGATACGTCCGCAACGACCGTACTGATACTGTCTGTCACGTGAATGCCGCTTTCTGTCTCTTTCGAATCCTGTCCGTTCATGGCTTCGGTCAGCGCCTGCTCCGCATCCGTCACGTCCTTTGCCGCATCCGTGACGATACTGTCATCCTCCGAAAGCACAGCCTCGTTCTTTCCGATCACTGCTCCCGTCACAGCCTGCACGGCGAACAGTCCCATTCCCGCAAAAAGCCCGAACAGAAGTCCCAGTGATACGCATACGAGCGCCCTCTTCAGATAACCGTTACCATGCGGTTTCTTCTCTTTCTTTTTCTTCTGCCCATCTGCATTCATCTGCGTATAATTCGGATAGGTATTGCCATACTGATAACTTCCCGTCCCGTTCGCAGCTCCGGTATTTCCCATACTGCCGGCGCTCCTGTAATATCCCGACTGGCCACTGCCATAAGTATTCTGTGTACTGCCGTAGGTATTCCCGTAATGATTGTTACCGCCGTATCCGGTATAACCGTTCTGATATTGCGCCGTACTGCTCTGGCCGCGCACACTCTGCTCCGGCTGCACCTGATTCCGCATCCCGGTTCCCTGGCCCTGCTCCGACGTCACATCCTGTGATCCTGTACTCTTACCCGAATAATTGTTATCGTACATACTAACTGCCCCTTTCCTGTCCTTATATAATACTCACGGACGATATCTTTGCACCGTTTACTTTTTTGACTCTGAGGTCAGTATAGCGTCTAATTGTGTTCAAACTGTGACAAAATTTTATAAAAATTGTGTTTTATTCCCGCGGGCAATGAGCCAGGCGGCGGCGAAGCAGACATCTGACTCTTTATGAATCTGACTCCTTATTCAACAGTCACCGACTTCGCCAGATTCCTCGGCTTATCCACATCGCAGCCCTTGCCAACAGCCACGTAATACCCGAACAGCTGCAGCGGAATGATCGCCAGCGAATTGGCAAAGAAGGGATTCGTCTCCGGAATATAGATCACATAATCGGCCGCCTTCTCAATCTCCTTATTTTCCTCACAGGTTACCGCCAGCACAAACGCGCCTCTGGCCTTCACTTCCACCATATTGCTGATCGTCTTTGCATACAGATCCGGCTGGGTGGACACTGCCGCAACTAACGTTCCCTCCTCGATCAGCGAGATCGTGCCGTGCTTCAGTTCGCCCGCCGCATAAGCTTCCGAATGGATATAGGAAATCTCCTTCAGTTTCAGGGAACCTTCCAGAGAAATCGCGTAATCGATGCCCCTGCCGATAAAGAATACATCCTTGGCACCTATGTAGCGGTTCGCAAATTTCTGGATCTTCAGCTTATTGTTCAGCAGAAGTTCTATCTGATCCGGAAGACATCTTAAGTCTCCCAGCATGGACGCATATTCTTTATCCCGGATAGCCCCACGCACCCTGCCAAGTTTTATGGCAAGCAGATACAGAGCAACCAGCTGTGCACTGTACGCCTTGGTGGTAGCGACTGCGATCTCCGGGCCTGCCCAGGTATACATCACATTGTCCGCTTCCCTGGCGATGGAACTTCCCACCACATTGACAATCCCCAACACTTTAAATCCACGCGCCTTTGCCTCCCTGAGCGCCGCCAGTGTATCCGCCGTCTCTCCGGACTGACTGATCACCACGACCATCCCTCCTTCTTCCAGTATAGGATTCCGATACCGAAATTCGGAAGCCAGATCCACTTCCACCGGAATACGGGCCAGTCCCTCGATCACATATTTTCCGGTCATACCGGCATGGTACGCCGATCCGCAGGCCACGATATGAATCTTTTTGATCCCTTTCAGCTCCTCATCCGTCATATTCAGCCCTTCGATAACGATATCATTGTCCTTAATCCGGGGAAGAAGCGTATCCGTCACGGTTTTAGGCTGTTCATACATCTCTTTTAACATAAAATGTTCATAGCCGGCCTTCTCCGCTGCGTTCGCATCCCAGTCTATCGTAACAGGCTCCTTGTGGATCTCCTCCTCGTCCACCGTGTAGAAATGCATATGATCCACACGCAGGCGGACGATTTCCTGATTATCCACATAATAGACTTTGCGCGTATAGCGCAAAATAGCAGGAACATCCGAAGCGATAAAACAGCCGTCCTGATTCTGTCCCACCACCAACGGGGAATCTTTTCTTGCCGCGAAGATCTGATCCGGGCAGTCGGCAAACAGGATGCCCAGCGCATAGGAACCTTCCACACGGTGAAGCACTTTCGTCATGGCTTCCATCGGATTTCCTTTATAATAATAATCCAGCAGATGCGCCAGCACCTCCGTGTCTGTCTCTGACACAAACTGATATCCCTTGTCTGTCAGCATCTGACGCAGTTGGATATAGTTCTCTATGATACCGTTATGTACGACCGTGATCGTCCCGTCCGTATTAAAGTGTGGGTGCGCATTGACATTGCTCGGTACACCATGAGTCGCCCATCTGGTATGCCCGATGCCGCAGACCCCGCTCATCGTTTCTCCGCCATGAGTCAGATTCTCCAGTATCTTCAGACGACCCACGGATTTCGTGATATTGATCTTCTCACCGTCATAGATCGCCATACCTGCCGAGTCATAGCCCCGGTACTCCAGTTTGGACAATCCGTCCAGAATAATGGGCGCCGCCTGCTTCGTTCCAATATATCCAACAATTCCGCACATCAATCAACTCCTCCTCTTCCCTCTTCAACTCCAGTATTCCCTGCTGCCTGACATCCTGAGCACCATTTTGCGCGGCAGGCTGCGGTAATGCTTCCCGAACAGATATCCTATGTACTTGAATCCGCTCTGTATCACCGCATGAGGTATCTGCCGGAAGTATCCCTTTTCCCACAGATGCCGGATCAGCTGCCAGACGAACTTAACCCCTTCCGATTCCGACGAATATGCCGCAAAAACCTCCGGATGCTCTGCCTGGGAGACGCCCAGATCAAAATTTCTGTGAAACTGCTCCATGTTCGTATAATCATGCGAATGAAAAACCTTAGCCTGTGCGGCATAAGCAATACCATATCCGGCTTCTACGGCTTTCGCCGCATAGATCATATCCTCATTGAATATTGTATGTTTCACAAAACCGCCCAATTCATCGAAGATCTTACGATCATATACGGCGCAGACATTCGAGCAGAAGAAAGTCTTGATACCAAGCCTTCCCAAATCCGCCCCGGTCTTGACCGCTTCCTGTTCCGGATAATTAAAATTCCTCGCATATTTCTCTGTCTCACTGCTGTTCTCACCGGCCAGCTGTCTGGCATACGCTACGGCTACCTTATCCTGACGGATCTGCCTGAGCAGTTCTTCTATCAGATGTCCGTCAGCCGGAACAGCGTCCTGCGTCATCATAATAAAATAATCCGCATCCGAATACCGCACCGCGATGTTTCTTGTTTTCCCATGGTCAAACTCTCTCTTGGATAAGTGCTTCACAATCAGATTCCGATGGTCCTTCTGAAAAGAAGTTCCATACAATAACCGGTCAAAATATTTCTGTTCCGTATTCATAACAATGATCTGTCCGACCGCTATACTCTGCCGCTCCAGTCTCTCGATCAGTGTCAGAAACTTGTTATCAGGCTTGTAGACGGGGATGATAATGTCTATCTTTTCCACGTTTTTTCCTCCCTGGCCATAGATTCCTGCCTTATCGTCAAAAGGAGCCGCTTTTTCCGAAGCCGGCTCCTTTGCTCTGCTTATTTCTTAATATATCCATTTGTGTCGGTATAGATCTTCTCACTGCACTGCTTAACAGTTGCTGAAGGCTCATAATCATAGTCCTCAAACAGGAACTGATGCAGCCATCTGACATTATCTTCCAGACTGATCGGGATGACACAGGATCCTTTCGATCCGATCGTTCCGGTCGCCCGATTCGATTCCTGAGGGAATCCTGCGGTATCCGAAATATAATAGTTCGTTACGTTACCCAGCATCTCAACAATCTCCGACAGATCCAGAGAGGTATATACCTCATCAAATACCGAATTTGCCGTCTCGGTCAGCTGCGGCAGCGAAGCTTTCTTCGCCTGATCAGCCACCGCTGACAGCACTTCCCGCTGCCTTTCCGCACGCTTAAAGTCATCTCCCGCGGTATAACGGATACGACAGTAACCCGTAGCCTGCAGGCCATCCAACAACTGATATCCCGTGGACGATACCGGCGTATAAGACCGTTTCAGATCTTCGGCAATACAGAGCTGATAGTTATTCAAGTGGCTGATCTCCGAATCATCCACCTCGATATATACACCGCCCAAAGCATCCACCGTATCCGTCAGACCTGCAAAACCAACGGTGACAAAGTCGGTAATATTCAGATCCAGATTCATATTCAGCATACTGATCGCCATCTCCGGACCGCCCTTCGCATAGGCCGCATTACACTTATTGTAAGAGTCGTTACTGAGGTTCAGATAAGTATCACGATAAACGGATACCAACTTGCATTCTCCCGTATCCTGATTAATCGAGGCAATCATAATCGTATCGCTTCGTGTATTCTTCGTCAAAGCGCCTGTCGTAGAGTCAACGCCAAACAATGCTATATTCCGATAGCCCTTCATCGTCGTCTCTTCCGCTTCCTTTACCTTCTCGTTGATAATGATATCGCCCTCATCCAGATCAAGCTTCCCGCTTCTCGTTCCGGAGAGCACGCTGTAGAGAACAAACACTGCAATGACAAGTATGATGATCTCTATAATGAATATAATGATCCTTCTGCGCTGCTTCTTAGCCTGTGCTTTCTTACTGTTCTTCTTACCGGAAGGCTTCTTGGCTGCCCCGGATCCCTTCTGACCGGAAGATTTCTTACTGCCGTTACCTTTATTCCCTGTTCCGGAAGGTTTCTTTTTTTTCGGGGCTACCCGTTCCTCTTCATATGCATCTTCTCTGTATTTAGCCATATAACGTACTCCTTAACACAAACGATTTTTCTGCTGCAAAAAAACTCCTAACCAATATTTTCTCACAATCCGTCCCAAAAATCAAGCTATAGCGTAAGCATGTCTACTATTATACGGCATATCGGTATGATCGCAACAAAAAAGTATCAGGCAATATCATGTAACCCTGTTTTGTCATTCACTATAGTATCTCTCTAATACGCGTTTTTATTAATGAAGCCCTTAAAAATAGTCAGAAACATGATCTTAATATCAAAAGACATCGTCCAGTTCTCAATATAAAAAATATCGTATTCTATTCTGCGTTTAATGGAAGTGTCGCCGCGGTACCCGTTGATCTGCGCCCAGCCGGTTAGTCCGGGCCTGACCTGATGCTTTACCATATAACGCGGGATCTCTTCCTTGAACTTCTCCACAAACTGCGGCCGTTCCGGCCTCGGCCCTACGATGCTCATATCCCCCCGCAGGATGTTGAACAGCTGCGGCAGCTCGTCAATGCTTGTCCGTCGTAAGAATCTGCCGACACGGGTCACACGCGGATCGTCTTTGGTCGTCCAGCCCTGTGCCTCTTTGGAAGGTTTCTGTACCTCCATGGTCCGGAATTTGTACATTTTAAAAGGCTTGTTGTGCAGCCCGATACGCTCCTGCTTAAAAATGACCGGCCCCCTCGACGTACAGCCGACCGCCAAAGCCGCCGCCAGCATGACCGGTGACGATACCACCAGACCGACTAGTGCCGTGACAATGTCCACTACCCGTTTCGCGATCCAGTTTAACGTATTGGTCAGCGGTACATAACGTATATTGATGACCGGAAGCCCCATCAGGTCCTCCGTATAAGGCCTGCTGGGAAACAGGCTGTTATAATCAGGAATAAATTTCGTATGAACGCCTGATTTCTCGCACATATCTACGATGTGCTCCAGATGATCGTAATCCTTAAGAGAAAGGGTGATCGCGATCTCGTCCAGTTTATTCTGCGGCAGAATATAAAGCAGGTTTTCGATCCTCCCCAACACCTTGACGCCCTTATAAAGCGTCCCGCTCGGCACGCTGTCATCCAGAATGCCCCTCACCACATAACCCCACTGCGGATTGGAATTGATACGATTGATGTATTCTTCCGCCGCCCGGGAATAACCCACCAGCAGGATATATTTCAGATTGTAGCCCTTTTCGCGGAAATACTGCAGCAGAATGCGGATCAGAGAACGGCCAAGTGTTGTCAGCAGAATATTGAGCACATAGAAATATCCCATCATCAGACGGGAAAAATGGATCTGGGCAACCATATACCAGCCTGCCATCAGGATCACAAGCCCAACCGTATTGGCCTGGAAGATATTAAGAATTTCGTACTTATGCACCGTCGCACGCTTCGCGGTATAAAGATTAAATATATAATAGAGCAGCAGACAGCCCGGCACGATCACGATCAGCATCTCAAAATAAGTGCCCGCAGAAAGAACACCGATGCTCGGATCGCTGTTGGAAAAAGGACTGGCAAACTTTAAATACCAGGCCAGTATATAGGATACTGCTACCACAACAGCATCCAGTACTACATGCAGTCTGTTAAAATATTTCTGATTATCTTTGATCATGTCTTTTCGTACCCGAAACTTCTATCCCATTTATTTTTTATACTACAATATTTCAGCCAAAAAAACAACCGGCTTACCGTATTTCAAAGCCGTAACAGTTCGTTATGATTCAGTCATGAAACCGATACCACACATTACGCCATAATTCCAGTTGGATCGTGATATAGTCCGACAGATGTTCCTTCCGAAACCGCACTTTATGCCGTCTGCCCTCCCCGGAAGCACATAGCCTGAACCCTCTGCCAAGTCCTCTCACGTAATCCGCACCCAGACCTTTTCGCATGAAAAACAGCGTTTTTATGACAAATCCGGCAAGTAAAAACGGCAGATTCAGCAGGATCTGCCAAAAAGGCATGTTTTTATAGATCAGATAGACACTGTTTCTGGACGTTAAATCCACCTTAAACTTATTATGCCGGGATCCCGAGACACCACTGCCGGCGTGAAATACAACCGCGCCCGGAATATAGAGATTGTGATAGCCATATATCCTTGCCCGATAACCCAGATCCACATCCTCAAGATAAGCAAAATGATTCTCATCCAGGCCGCCGATCTCCTCTATCACACTCTTTCGCAGGATTGCTGCTGCACCACATGCCGAGAAGATCTTTCTCTCCTTCTGCCAGGCCTCCTTTGGCTTGTCCTTCCCGCACGCAAACGCCCAGCCCAGGGCACAATAAAAATCCCCTGCATCATCCATCAATTCCGGATGATACAGATTCCGGATCTGCGCCGCACCGGAAAAGGCTCCCGGATCTTTGTCCATCGCCTGTTCCAGTGCCTCTACAAATCCGGCCTGCACTTTGGTATCATTGTTCAATAAAATAACATACGCTGTTTTGCTCTCTGCAATCCCCAGATTGACTGCCCTGCAAAAGCCATAATTCCGATCAAGACACTTCAACTTAGCCTGCGGAAATCTTTCCCGCACCAATTCCCTGCTGCCATCTGACGAGCCGTTATCCACTACGATAATATGTGCCGGCTCTTCCGACAGGGAAGAAAGACATTCCTCCAGATACTGTATTCCGTTATAATTGGGAATAACGATCGTAGATCTTATTTTTCCGTCCATATCTGATCGCAGCTCCTTCAAATCTAATCCTCATTTAATTTCTAAGTTTTCTCTCCGATGTATATTATCAAATAGGCAATTGTTAAATTGCCATACCCGTTGATTTTACTGGGTTTCCTTGCTGTT
>CANOCU010000097.1 GCA_947564645.1 uncultured Lachnospiraceae bacterium | reverse complement strand
TTGTCTACCGCTTGCTAAAGGCGGTTTATGGCATACACCCTAACGGGCGCACGATTGTTTCTTTGTTGATGATCCTCTCTGTCCCGGCGAACAGCGCACAATGCAGGAAGATCACATCGGACTGTGCAAGCAGTCGTTCAAGCGGCACATATTCCGCCACTTCCTTTCCCTCCTCCGACTGTCTGATATCATACGCCAACACATTCATTCCCATCGCCTTTACGATCCTGGCCGTTGTCTGACCGATACGCCCAAGGCCGATGATGCCCGCCGTCTTTCCGGAAAGCTCGATCAGCGGATAATCCCAGTAACACCAGTCCTGATTGTTTTCCCACCTGCCGTCTTTCACGGTCTGGTCGTGATGCGCATAATGAGAACAGATCTCCAGTAAAAGACCAACCGCATACTGTCCGACGATCTGTGTTCCGTAAGATGGTACATTCACTACCGGAATCTGCTTTTCTTTTGCATAAGCGGTGTCTATCACATTATAGCCTGTCGCAAGAACCGCGATCAGCTTCAGATTACCACACTGATCCATGGTCTGTCTGCTGATCGGTGTCTTATTTGTGACAACGATCTGTGCGTCCCCGATCCTTTCCGCGATCAACGGTGATTCTTCATATGCGGTTCTGTCATAAACTGTCACCTCTCCCAGTTCTTCCAGTCCTCCCCAGCTTAAATCGCCGGGGTTCTCCGTATATCCGTCAAGAACAATGATCTTCATTATAATACCCTTTCCTTTCTCTCTTAGTCAACCAAAGCCCATGCGCGGTTGATCACCCGTTTCGTATTTGCCAGAACAATATCCGCATCTTCCGTTTCTGTGGGCGTCACTTCCATGGACAGCACATAAGGATCATCTTTCCGGAAGAATCCTTCCTCTTTCAGCACTCTGAAATACTCCACCAGTTCCTGAACATCATTCGCGCTGTTTGGATAACCAAATCTCTGATGCAAATCTCCATATCCTTCCTTTCCCTTCTCGGCCACGGCGTTTCCAAGATGCAGGTGCGTTATGTACGGGCGGCAGGTTCTGATCACGAACGCCGTTTCCTCATGGGTGATCGGAATATGGGACAAGTCGATCAACAACCCGAAATTAGAATGTGTCGTCCGCATATCCGCCGCAAAACGTGCCGCCAGCGGCGCCGGACCAATTAATGCAGCCTTATCCACATCATAGTCGAACACTTCCAGTTCCACTGTCATATTTTTTGCCGCAGCATGATCGCAGACGGCGCGCGTTGTCTTTAACAGCTGTCCGTACTGTTCTTCTCTCGTCTCTTCCTCCCACTTCCCGGCCAGAAAGGCAATCCCGCCCGCACCCATGTATGCCGCGTCGTCCACAGCGTCTGTCAGCACACGCTCCGCCGCCTTGCGCTTTTCCTCCTCCCTGTCATTGGGATTTAATTTTGGTCCCAGCAAAAGCGGCTGCGCGCCATAACATACTTTCATATGGCTTTGCTCCAGCATATGCTTTACTCTTTCACGATCCTTTGGATCCGCAATATGCGTAATCTCATAAGCATCAAAATACTCGTCCGAACAGATTCTTCTTACGGATTCCACCACCGAACAATATCTCGCCGGATGCGTCATCCACTGAATCGTTCCCACCTGAAAATATCTCTGGATCGGTTCTCTCATTCTATGACATACCTCCTTCTTCTGTTTCCGCCTGCCATACAACGGTCCTTCTTTCTCTTCCTTCACACTACCGGATCCTGACGACCGCGGCATCTTTTTTCGGGATTCTGACCGCTATGCTTAAATCGTCCAGGCATTCCATTCCGCCTCCCCGCAGCAGTACCGGATTTTCTACCGGATCGGCAAAATCTATCGTTACGTTCTGTTCCATATCCGCAAAATTTAAGATCCACGCATACCGCTTCTCTTTATTTTCCCAGATACGGATCGTGACATCCGTATTGTACGGAATAACGGCTCTCTGAGTCTTTCCCGCAAATCGAATAAGCGATGCAAACCAACGTCTGCCTGCTTCGTCTGCGTGATGTTGATAACCATAACCGGTCATCGTGCCGACAAGTAACGTCCTGCCCTTCCCAAATCTATGGGAAACTGCTGCGATCTCCCCATTCCGGTAATATCCCTGCGCCCTGCCGCCCGTCAGCTCATATGCCTGGCGGTAAACGCCTCCCCTGATTCTGCCGTTTGCGGAATCGACCGTCAATTCCTGATTGACATCCGGCCCCAGATGCACCTTTGTCTGCCTGCATCCGAATACCTCTTCAAACCCTCTGCCTGGCTGTGTCGTCTCGATCGCATGTCCGCAGTCATTAAAATACCCGAAACACCCTTCGCTGATCAGCGTTCCGCCTTCTGCTATCCATGTTCTAAGCGTCTCCATATCCCGATCGGAAATGGCGACCGGATATGGAACATAGATGCAGTCATATTCCCAGATCTGCGGCATACGGATGATATCCGTCTGGATACCCGAATCCACAAAGGCCTGATAGCTTCCCTTCAGGCAGTCTGCATAAAGATCCGTCTGGTCAAACAAGGCATAGCACAGTGCCTGGGCGTCCTCCAGAAGCAGTAAGCCGATCTGTCCTCTGACCGGTCCCGCCTCCCAGAGTTCTTTCGTGTCCTCCTTATGGCACCATGCCGCCAGGCTGGCGATCTCCCTGGAGCGCGCCGTGCGGTCGCCGTCTGACGCATACCAGCCGTATGCCTGAAAGAGATGCCCCTCCTGCAGGCCGCGGTAGCGGGGATTGATATACGCCGACGCGCCTGTAACGATACTCATCATTGCATCCATGCGGATATTATCGGGAGATGCCATTTCGTCCTTCTTATTCTCCGGTTCCGTCTTGTCGCTCCTGTGCTCCCAGGTCGCGTCTCCGATCGCCTCCGCTCTCCAAAATTCCTTATCTCCCGCTGCCGAGCGGATCATATCCCCGCCCATCAGTGCACTGCAGTTATTCGCATACCAGAGCGTATAACCGAAAATATCCGGATGTTTTGCATACCGCCAGTCATCACCGCAGCAGACGGCAATATCACTGTGCGCCTTGCCATTCCCATGCGCGACCAGTTTGTGCACAGGATCTGCGCTTCTGAGCACATCGATCCTCCACCGAAACCATCTCTCCTGCTGATCATTCTGGAAGCGGATCATGTCAAAAAATTCCGGATGGGGACCGGTGACTCTGGGCAGCCTGATCTGGGTCCAGTCTGTATAACTGTGTCTGCACCAGACGGCATGAAGATTTTCCAGTGTCCCATATTTCTCCTTAAGCCACTCCTGAAATTCTCTCTCTGTCTCTTTACAGTAACAGCGGCCCTCCGCACCGTATAAGGAACATTCGTTCCACACATCATAACCGATGATTCCTTCGACGCCCTTATAATGTTCTCCCATCGCTTTCAGAAACTTCCCGACACCTTCCCTGACGGATCTATGATCCATGCACATCGACTGGCTGCCGCCCGCCATGGAACTGTCATTCATGGAATTAAATCTCTGCTGCCCGAACCTGTTTGTGATCCTCGCTTCCTGGTGCGCTTCAAAAAACCAGTCCGGCACGATCGTCGACATCTCCGCAATCACTGTTTTGATCCCATACCGGTTACCCAGAGCAATCAGTTCATCATAAGGTTCCCAGTTAAAGACGCCGGGCGCCGTCTCGATCGCGGCCCAGGGGAACCAGTGCCTGAAATGCGTGATCCCGTCCTCGGACGCCCTCTTATAATCTCTCTCCCAATCCTGTTTCGCCGGAGCGGAATATCTGAAATAAACCGCACCAAAATCAATCGTTTTCTCTAAATTCATCTCTGACTCCTTTTCTGCGCTTTCCTGCTGCGCCTTTATCCTTTAACCGCACCTGCCGCGATCCCCTCCACGATATTCTTCTGCAAAGCGAAATATACGAGCAGAAGCGGCATCATCGATAACAAATAACTTGCAAAGATCAAATTCCACTGCGTATTCGCTTCACTTCTGAATACATACTGCACCAGCGTCAGTGTCTGATGCCGCTTCGTCTGTAAGATCAGCAGCGGATACAGAAAGTCATTCCAGATCGCCATCGTATCCAGAATCACCAGGGTGGAGATCACATGTTTCAACAGTGGGAAATAAATTCCCCAGTACATCCGGTACGGACTGCATCCGTCCATAACGGCCGATTCCGCCAGTTCTCCGGGAACGCTCCTGATAAATCCCATAAAGAGAAATACGGCAAACGGAATATTTCTTCCCACATAAGAAATGCAGATCCCGGGAATCGAATCCATGAAACCGATATCCTTCATCAGCTTTACGGACGGACTCAGCGACAGGTAAAACGGAATCATCAGACCCGCAATAAAGAAATAATACAAGCTCCGGACAAATCTGTTTCTTGTCCGATGCATTACGAAGGTACCCATCCCGGTCACCACAACGATCAGAAATACGCTCGTGACCGTTATGATAAATGTATTGGACAAAGTCCGTGGAAAATCCGTCATCTGCCATGCTTTTACGAAGTTAGTGATCTCAAAACTGGTAGGAAAAGACAGCGGATCCATCAATGCCTGTGCGGGCGTTTTGACCGCAAATATGATCATGATATAAAACGGAAACAGAAAGACGCAGGTAAACGCGATCATCAAAAGTTCACCGGTCGCTCTTCGTATCTTCTGCGGGCTCATAGTATGCCCTTTATCGATTGCCCTTGTATGCTTACTCAATGTTATCCTCTCTCTTTCTCAGAACGAGCAGTTCAAACAACGAAAGCACTATAATGATAAGTGCAAGGATCACGCCCATCGTTGCGCCATATCCCGCCCTGTAATATTCAAATGACTCCCTGTAAATCGTCAGCGACAAAAGCTCACTCGCATTTCCCGGTCCTCCGCCTGTCAGCGCAAAGATCAAGTCAAACTGCTTAAAGGCGCCCTCCATGACCAACACGATATTGATCGTAAAGGAAGGGGCGATCAGTGGAAACGTGATATAGCGGAAACGCTGAAACCCTTTGACACCATCCACAAGCGCCGCGTCCTGGATCTCCTGGTTGATATTCTGCAGTCCCGCCAGATAGATGACCATCGTATAGCCAACGCCTTTCCATACGGAGACAAAGATACCTGCTCCGAGAGCCGTTGCCTTATTACCGAGCATATTATATTTCATGACGTCAATGCCCAGCCTGCCTCCCAGGATCGCCATCGGTTCGGTAAAAATATAACTCCAGAGATAGCCGACGATCAGCGCGCTTAATACCACCGGAATAAAAATGAGCGTTCGCAAAAGATTCCTGGTCCTGAATTTCTGGTTCAACGCAAGCGCAAGTGCAAGTGCACAGACATTCTGTATAATCGTTACCCAGAAGGCATATACAAACGTATTCCAGAGTGGTTTCAACACCACGAAATCATGGAAAAATGTTTTGTAATTGCGAAGACCGATAAAATTTACATTGGAATTTAATCCGTCCCAGTCAGTAAAGCTGTAGATGACTCCTTCGATAACAGGATAAGTCGAGAAGACCAAAAACAAGATCAGCATTGGCAGGAACATGACTGTATACTGGATCGTATCACCGGCAAAACCGGATATGCTTTTTCTCTTTTTATATCTCATATACAATGTACCTTTCTTATGATTAAAACCGGCCTATGCTTCTGCTTCCAAAAGCATAGGCCGCCAAGTCAACTATTCACCCGTACTGGATCTCAATTCCTCAAACTCCTGCAAAAATTCCGGCGATGCATCGAGAAGCCTCTGATGCTCCTTCTGCAGATTTTCAAGCGTTGTATCAAGATCGGTTCCGCCGATCCACTCCTGAACGATCGTCTTCATGATCTCCTTGATCCCCGGGATCCATTCCCTTTCGGAATATCCCACATATTTTCCTGCATCCAGTAACGGAACCTGATCCTGTAAAGATGCATCCACATAACTGGTGTCCGCATTTTTCACAACGGATACCGCATTCCGTGATTCCGCGATGAGCATATTATTTTCCGGCTCAAACAAATACCGATAGACGTCGATCGCTGCTTCCGGATATTTGGTTCCGGACCATATGGAAATACAGGAGTCAAAGTCCGCAATCGTCTTATAGTCGCCTTCGTTTTCATACAACGGGAATGGAATATACTTTAACTTGCCTTCCAGCTCAGGATTCATCTCCTCCAGCTTCTTGATTGTACTCGGGCCGCTTACCATGAAAGCGCCTTCCTGTCTCGCAAATCTGGTCAGCGCATTGTCCACATCCAGTCCCAGACTGTCAGGATTGGCATATTGCAGAAGTTTGTCATAAGTTTCAAACAGATTTCTCCACTCTTCGCCGTCCCAACTCTTCTTACCGGTACAACACTGATAATAGAATTCCGGATTTTCTCCCGATACGATCTGGTGCAGATAGCAGAATACGAAGCCTGTCGCACCGGAACCGTCCTTAGCCGGTACGATAAAAGGATACTCTACGCCGCTGTCCCGCATCTTATCCATCGCGCTGATAAATTCATCAAAGGTCTCCGGTGTCCCGGTAACGCCTGCATTATTTGCGATCTCTGTATTATACATCAATCCCCATAAGGAAAATTCGACCGGATAAGCATAATCTCTTCCGTCGTATACGTTCATCGGTTTCTTAATATCCTGCACCACATCCCTGATCCCCGTATCCGTCAGATCCATAAGGTTTCCGCCCTTTGCATAGGCATTGATCTGTGTACCCCACTGATACTGAAAAAGATCCGGCGCATCTCCTGCTGCAAGCTTGGATGCCATCGCTGAATTAAATCCGGCAACGCCTCCCGGAAGAACGGTCACTTCAACCGTTACATTCGGATTTTCCTCATGATATTTGGTGAAAATAGTATTCAGTGCAGTGACACATTCCGAAGAGCCAGTCGCAAATTTCAGTGTGATCGGTCCGTCATCCGCTTCTTCCTTCGGGGCCTCCTGACTACTGTCCTTTGCCTCTCCTGCCGTTTGCACATCCGCTCCTTCCTTTGATGCATCCTCCTGTGCCAGATCCTGTCCGGCGCCGCCGCATCCGGTAAACACCCCCGCTGCCATGACCACGGAAAGCATGAGCGCTATCGCTTTTTTCTTCATTCTTTTTTCCCCCAATCCTGTACTTTATTGTATTGTTCCTCTTATCTGCAAGCGAGATAAATCCATTCTGATCAAATTCATTTGTCCGGACATGAATCCTTTTCATTGGATAATCATCAACTGCATTTATTATACCGAAAAGAACAGGTAATAAAAATGGACTGTTTTCTTGAATCATTGGAATCATTTTATACTTTTTCGTTATTTCCATCCAAGCAGCGCAAAAAGTGCACTTTCTTTGACAGGATCCTGGTCATCCATGTCTGAAAGGATTCCGGCTTCTTCAACCCAAAACGTCCCGGTATTATAAACTATTTTCTACACAAAAAAAGGATCCTGCCCCTGTTATCCAACAACAAAGGCAGAACCCTTATTACCCTCAGGCTTCCTACAGCACAAGCGACGGCGCGGAATACACGCGGCCCGCCAGTTCACTGTTCAACAGATACAGGCTGCGGGCATCTTCTCCGAAGAGCTCCATTCTGGTGATCAGATCCATGGAATTCTTCTCTTCCTCCCCCTGCTCCTTGATAAACCAATCCAGGAACTGCGTGGTGCGGAAATCTTTCGCTCCCTGCGCCGCCTCATAGATGGTGTTGATCAGAGACGTCACATAGCGCTCGTGTTCAAGTCCGGCTTTCAGCGGATCCATCAGCGCCTCAAAGGTCTTATCCGGTTTCGCGATCGCCTCTAAGGTGACCGTCTCCCCGTTATTCTGCAGATACTGATACATCAACATCGCGTGATCCTGCTCTTCCTTCGCCTGGATCTCATACCAGTTGGCGAAGCCGTCGAGTCCTTTCCGACTATAGAAATTAGCCATATCCAGATACAGATATGCCGAATAAAATTCCTTGTTGATCTGATCGTTCAATAAAGCCGCTACCTTCTGATTCATCCTGTGTTCCTCCTGTCTCTCCATTCTCACGCAGAAATGGTCATTCCTGCTGCCGTCACTCCTGCGCAGAATCTGTCATTTAGATCTGTCATCAACGTATCATTATACGCCTCTGCCTTTTCTACTGCAAGAAGAAAATAGATAGCGGGTTACCGTTATGACTGCCGTTCAGCCTTCCTGCACCTGTACCGGAATCCGCAGCTCCACCACTGCGCCGCAATGCTCCGTCATATTAAAGAAGCTGACCTGCGCTTTCTCACCGTATATGATCTGCAGACGTTTCAGAGTGTTCTGTATGCCCACATGTTTCCTGCCGTTATAGACGATGTTCCCGCCATTTTGAATCTTATGCAGTGCTTCCTTTGAGAAGCCTTCACCGGTATCCGACACGCAGATATAAAGATAATCTTTCCCCTGATACTGCTCCCGCGCAATATAGAGCGTGATCTCCACCTGCTTCTCGAAATTCACCCCATGATTGATGGCATTCTCCACAAATACCTGCAGAACAAGCGGTGGGATCATACACTCCTCCACCCCTTCGTCCATCATCACCTCGAACCGGAAAAAATCTTCATACCGCAGCTTCTGAATATCGATATAATCTCTGATATGTGCTACCTCCTGCCCGATCTGTCTGAGCACATAAGAATCGTTAATCACATAGCGGAAGTAATCTGACAGCTTCTCCGCAATCATAATGATGTCGTCTGCATGGTATTTCTCTGCCATACCGTGGATCACACTGATACAATTCAGATAGAAATGCGGCCGGATCTGTTCCTGAACATATTCCAGTTCTGTCTTACTCTGCAGCAGTTCCTTTTCATAGATCGCAATCTTCAATGACTGGATCTGCCGCATCATCTCTCTGAATTCTTTACTGGCCATCTCCAACTCCAGCAGCTGATGGCTGTCCATATCATGGAGCCACTTCTCTTCCTCCGGATTACTCAGCCTCTTCACAAACTGTTTCATCGGCGCCAGGATCTTCCTGTAATAGACAAAAGCAATCACTGTGACTGCCAGCACAATGGAAACCGCCAGCACCGTGCTCATGATCTGCAGCACGACGATCCGGTCCAGTATCCCTTCGGAAGAGTCGATCAAAAGCTTCAGCTGTCCGATCCTGCCCAATTCATAAGTGCGTACCTGCGTTCGGAAAAAGAGGGTATCCCGCATCGCCTGCGTCAAATTCTCTTTCTCCTCCTGCCTGCGCATCAGGATTTCCCCGTCACCCGCGATAAAAAGGGGGATGCTCTCATATCCCAGATTATTAATATTGAAATCCGTCAGCAGATCATCCAGATTGACAATACATCCCACCGCCTTACCGTTTGTCTCATAGAAGCAAAACAGGTAGGTCTCCTCGTCTGCCTTAAAGTAATTCCACTCGGAGCGTTTCTTCTCTCCCGACAGATAGCCCTGGATCATTTCCTCCAGCCCTTTAGCCTCCCCGTTTTTCTGGCTTACCGGAAAATAGGCATGATTGTCCAGTATGAGCAGGTCTGCCGCCTCCACGTATTCATAGAAGAAGAAATGACCGCCATAGCGTAGTCTCAATGTCTTATTGAGTGAAACAATATCCTCCAGCAGTTCATAATAACGGGTTGTTTTGGGTGTGATATCCTCAGGCAGGCCGGCTATATTCTTATCCTGTTTGATCAGATAGACCATCTCTGAATTGATCATGCCGATGTCTTCTTTCACCTTCTTCGCATTTGCCGCCGCCATATCCTGCAGATAACGGTACGCCATACTCTGCGCCTCATTTACGCTCTGAAACATAAAGAGCAGGAGAAGCAGGAACAGAACACATACCGGAATCATGGCCTCCAATGTAATATGTAAGATCGACCTGCTCTTCTTTCGCCTGTGTTCTCTTGTCTTCCCGCCTTCCATTCTCACACCCCCGCCACTACTTTTATTCAGGCCGAAACAATCTCTGCCAACGCTCCGTACAGGTCATTATCAAGTTCCAAAGCAAGCAGGCCACCCAGCAGTCTCGCCGTATCTTTCTGCGTATCCACCACATGGAATGCATTTTCCTTCACCATCATCTCGATCTGCGCCTGGTCAAGGATCCGGAAGCACCTGTCCACAACCTCATTATCTGCCATGCTTCTTGCCTGCAGGCATATCGCTACGTTCTCCGTAACCGGCACCTGTTCCAATCTGATCTCCAGGCGGCCCAAATCATCCTGTCCCACTGATACGACTTTGCCCTCCGCCGCTTTTTTTATCAAATCACAGGACACCTCGGCCTGCGTAATACCGCAGAAGGTCAGAATATAATCCCGTCTCTCAGGTATCAGTGAGAGTTCGCCTTCCGCCCTGTGAATGCACAGGCTGCCCGCTTCTTCCTGCCAACTGTATTTTGTCTTCACGCACCTGCCGTCCCGATAACCGTTCGTGGTATTGTCATCCTCATACAGTGTAAAGCTGCCGTCCGCTCCTGCGTATAGATACAGATGCAGTTTCTGTGGATTCTCCCCCGCATTGATTCCATACTCCTCCTGGAACGGTACGATGGCCCCGGCTTTCGCGAATACCGGTATGGAATTGATATCCCGATACAAATTCATCATTCTGCCGCCTTCATAGCACAATCCGGTAAAAATATCGTACCATCTTCCCTCCGGGAACCAGACGGTAGTCTTAGCCATATTCAAACCCTTCAAACAAGGTGTAGTGATCGCAGCAACCATCAGCTGACTGCCAAACAGATACTGGTTTGGCACCTGATAAGCCGCTCTGGCATTCGGATAAGAATAATACATGGGCAGGATTAACGGGATTAACTCCGCATACTGCCTGTAATTCATGGTGTACAGATAAGGCAGCATCTTATGCCGCAGGCGCAGAAACTCTTCCATCATCGCGCAGATCTCCGGCCGGTATCTCCACGGTTCCTTGGAATTAAACATACTGTTCGTCGAATGCAGGCGCATGATCGGCGAGAAGACGCCGAACTGTACCCATCTGCCGCACAGCTCATCATCCCGGACACCCATCATGTGCCCGCCGATGTCGTGACTCCACATACCATACCCGATATTGGAGGCCGATGCCGTGAAGTAAGGCTGGAAAGCAAGAGATTTCCAACTGACAATCGTATCCCCCGAAAAGCCCACCGGATAGCGATGACTGCCCGGTCCTGCATATCTGGAGAAAGTCATCGGACGCTTCCCGTCCCGGCCGTTATCCAGATAGTGATAGTGATTCAGCATCCAAAGCGGATCCAGACCTTCCACTTTGGAAGACACACCCTGCTGCCAGTCAATCCACCAGAAATCAACGCCCTCTTCTTCTCTTGTGTGGTGCAGATAAGTAAAGTACGCCTCCATAAATTTCTCATCCGACACATCAAATTCGACCGGCAGCTCCTTTTCCACATCGACACCCAAAGCCTTCGCCATGGGCTCGTACATCTCCTCAAAGGCACGCACACCGTCCGCCGGATGAACATTCAGCGTCACATGCATCCCCTGCTCATGAAGCCAGTCAAGAAACCGCTTCGGATCCGGGAAGAAGTCTTTATTCCAGGTATAGCCGGTCCAGCCGCTGCCATACTTCTTATCAATATCCACCAGATGCCAGTCCATGTCGATAACCGCCACGGACAATGGCACATCCTCCGCCTGAAAGCGCTCCATCAGCTCCCGATAAGTCTGCTCCGTATATTTGTGATACCGGCTCCACCAGTTGCCAAGTGCATACCGCGGCACCATCGGTGTGGTCCCGCACAATCTGTAAAAATCCTGGATGCAGGCCAGATAATCTGCCCCATACCCCCAGAAATACAAATCGGTTTCCGGATGCTTCCTGACTTCCACCCAGCCGTCCTCCCGAATCACCAGAGACTTGCTGTCATCCATCACCGCATGTCCCAGCTGAGATATCAGCCCTTTCTCCAACGGAATCTCACCATCCGCATTATCCAATGTTCTGGCTGTTCCTTTCAAATCGCCGATATTAACTACCTTCGTCTCATCCCCGTAACGCCACAGGCCGCCAAACGGGAAAAGGCCGCCTTTCACATCGATGGAAAGTCCGTTTTGCCTAAATTCTCCCTTGTCATAACGCAGATGCAGCCTTTCCGTGATGATCTCCAGCTTCCCCTCCTCATCGATCACCTGGAAATCACAGGCGCCCAGATCTCTGTTCCATACGGTCTGCGTCGGCCGGTCCTCGAACACCCCGTGCTCCGCATACTCCAACCTCACAAGCCCTGCCGTCAGTACGCTGATCCGGTACTTCTCCCCTGTAATGACGTTCTCCTCCCTGCATACGGGAACTGTTTTGATTCGATAACATTCTTTCATGAATTTACCTCTTTTCCGGACATTCATTTTGTCCTGTCAGCCTTTGATTCCTATCTTTCTAATAATACCTCGCATTCCGTCTCCTGTCATCCTCAGGAACTACGGAACCGGTATCCGCTTTCATGCAGATACCGGTCCCTGTTGTTCAAGCCGCGCGCCGGCAATTACTGTACGATTGCCTTATACGCCGCATAAGCGTCATTGTGGATTGCCAGGACATCCTGCAGTCCCATCTGATCCAGCTGTGCCAGATAAGCATCCCACTCTTCCTCAATGCCGCCGTCAACTACCCAGTGTGCATACTGTGCGGACGCATAGTCATTGATGTCTGTCGTGAGGCTCGCCAATGTGGTAAGCTGTTCTGTCGTATAACTTACGACAGGAAATGCAATATCGGAAGCATATTTGGCATTGGTCTCATCCTGTGCCAGTTTCACGCCGTCGCCCTGGCTGTCCGGCAGGATCACGTTCTTCTGGAACTCTTCTGTCATATACTTGGGCCCGAAATCTCTCATGGAGTAAGACCATGCCGAGGTATCCAGTGTGGTTCCGTCTGCAGGAAGAAGCACCTCATAGATTCCGTCACCCTTATCCGCTACCTGATCCGGTATGGATCCATAATAGGTCTGCAAGGATACAAGATCCGTATAGAAATCATCCGCCCACTGTAGCAGCTTGTCAGGATTCTTACACTGTGTGGTGATGACCAGCTCTCTGTTGGCAATGTCAAGGTAGGTCGGATCGGATTCTACATACCGCTTCCCGTCCGGGCCTGCAACCGCCTCGCACAGTTCGAACTGTCCTGCGTTCTCACCCATCTCGGCATCCGCCGTCCATGCAAACACGAGACCTGTCTGAGAGCCGCCTTCCGCCATTCTCTTCGCGGAAGCCATGGAACTGTCCTG
>CANOCU010000096.1 GCA_947564645.1 uncultured Lachnospiraceae bacterium | reverse complement strand
GTTTTATTATCCTGGTCTCTATCGCTATTTTTGGAATGGCTATTGCCTTTGGCTCTCCGCTGGTCAGCCTTTTTTCGGAAAAGGGGACGCACGTTTATGAGATTGCACGAAGAGGTTTTTTGATATTCCCATTCAGTTTTCTTTTTTGTGGGATGAACATTTTTACTTCAGCCACATTCACTGCGCTGTCAAATGGGAAGCTGTCAGCGGTATTATCCTTTCTGCGGACATTTGGGCTGATATTTGTGCTGCTGCTGATACTGCCGGAATTTATGGGAGTGACGGGGGTGTGGCTGGCAGTACCGATTGCGGAGTTGCTTACAATGGTGGTGGCTTTGGCTTTTCTTTATCAGAATAAAGACAGGTACCATTATGCGTGATTGCAGGAGAAGTGTATTTTATTACTGGATAAGGGAACAAACATAGTGACAAAGGGCGAACAAGCAGTTCTAAAATTTCTTGAAGAGAATGGTCAGCTAACAATCTCCACGGAAAAAAGCAAACCTCGCAAATCGCGCCAAAACACCGCAAATTACTTCTCTTATTCGGGTTCGCATATTGAAGATTTTATAGCGAATGTGACAGCTACTTGTCATATTCGCTGTGATATTGTTAGGGTAACGGGAATGCCTGCAAAGGGCGGGCCTTTGCACAAGGCTGTATCTGAGGGCGCAGATGCATACACCGGGAAAGGAGGAGGGATATTAAGATGGAAAAACTGCTATATGTAATGATGATCAAAAGAGGACGTGCCTATAACAAGGTTACCAGGGCTGTGATTGAGAGACATGTAGAAAATCTCAGGAAGCTGGACGCCGAAGAGAAGATAGAACTTTGCGGTCCGCTCACAGGCTGTCCGGGTGTTGCAGGAATAGTCATCTTTAAGACGCAGAGCTATGAGGAGGCGGAAGCTCTGTGCAGGTTGGAGCCGCTTGTTGCTGAAGGGTACGCGACATATACGCTTGCCACGCTGCAGGTTGCGGACAAGGAGAATGATTATTTATTATAGGACAGAAACAGAGAGCGGTTGAGAAAGCGGCATGGGTATAGCGATGGAGAATGCAGTTCCTATAAGGATTCTGTAAACGCATCCCGGATCTTGGGAAAAGGGATCACAGCATCCGGTCCGCCTGTATGTTCACCCAGATGCTTCTCCATCCAGGCCATATGATACCAACGGCCGAATTTATAGCCGCACTGATGGAAGATGCCGACCATCCGATAGCCGAGGTGTTCATGAAACTGTATGCTGTTCAGGGTCAGATACGCATCCTCAGTTTCCGGATAACCGATACAGGCATTGGCAGTGAGAATGTTTTGAAGCGTAAGCGCTTTTTCCAACGCTTCATACAGCGCTCTGCCGATGCCTGCTTTCTTTTTATCTTTCTGCAGGTAGATGGTAGTCTCCACGTTCCAGCCGTAGGCCGCCCTGGCGATAAAAGGACCGGCATACGTATATCCCACGATCTGGCCATTGTGTTCGGCGACGAGATAGGGGTATTTTTGTAGAGTATTGTTGATCCTTGCCCGGAATTCCGTCACGGATGGTACAGTGTATTCAAAACTGATCGCGGTATCGGTAACGTAGGGTGCGTAAATTTGCAGCAGTCTTTCTGCGTCTGTCGGTGTGGCGATTCTGATGGTTGTTCTGTCTGGGATTCGATTCATCATGCTGCTCCTGATTCTTCCTTTTGCGTATAAGATGGCGGTACGGTATGTCGGTAGTTATTTTATCGTTTCCGACCTGGCTTGTCAATTCATGATAATATAATGATAGTAAGCGACGTAACAGTTCAAGCTTGTGATATTCCGCGAGTAAAATCGCTCTGTATGCGATTTTGCGAGTTGTGCAAGCGCCAAAATGCGACTTTGGAGCATTTTGTGTGCATCAACAGTGACAGTGAAGCCAAGGGCTGAACTGTTACTAAGCGACGGTAACAGTAACAGTCCGTGAGAACATGTAAATTTGGCTAAAGGAATCCGGCTTTCGCCTGGGATCTGTCTGCAGCAGACATCATAATTTGAGATTTTCTTGAGATTTATCGATTATAGTATATAGTATAGGTGATAAAGAACGGAGACGGAACAGGAGGAAACCCGATATGAAGTCAAAACTGCTGCTCGTAGATGACGAGCCGGGGATCGTGGATATAATGAAAAGTTATTTCGAGCCGCGCTATGAGGTGCTTACGGCTTACAGCGGCGAGGAGGCGCTTGACAGGGTGGCTGCCATGCCGGACCTGATCCTTCTGGATATCAATATGCCAGAGATGGACGGTCTGGCGGTCTGCCGGAAGATCCGGGATCATCTCGCCTGTCCGATTCTGTTTCTTACGGCTCGCATGGAGGCGGCCGACAAGATCAGGGGATTCGGCGCCGGGGCGGATGATTATATCGTGAAACCTTTTGACTTAGAAGAGCTAGGAGCGCGGGTGGAGGCTCATCTGCGGCGGGAACAGCGCAGGCAGGGCAGCGCGGCAGTGCGCTTTTTCGGAGAGGGGGAGCTTTGCGTGGATTACTCTGCCCGGACGGCGGCGGTCAATGGAGAGGAGATTATTTTTTCCAGGCGGGAGTTCGATATTCTGGCGTTATTGTCGCTTCATGCGGGACAGGTCTTTGACAGGGAGCGTATCTACGAGGCAGTCTGGGGACTGGAAGGGGACGGCAGCAGCGATGTGGTGATGGAGCACATCCGGAAGATCCGGGGCAAGCTTACTGCCTGCACGCAGCAGAGTTATATTGAGACGGTCTGGGGGTGTGGATATCGATGGAACGGCTGAGTAATATGGGATTACGGAGGAGCTTTTTCCTGCTGTCGGTGGTATGTCTGTCGGCGGCGCTGCTGCTGACGGCAGGGATTTATATGGCCTGTAATAAGTTGGAAGACGGGATTCCCAGAGGGGGCATCGCGATCAGCTATGACGGCGTGCTGACAAGCTTAGAGGAGCCGTCGCCGCGGCAGCAACAGATTCTGGAGTGGCTGTTCAGGATTCCGCTGTTGGCGGCAATGTTACTTCCAATGGGCGGCCTGGGACTGGCCGGGACGCTTTTTTACCGGTGGAAGCTGAAAGCACCGATCCGCATCCTGCAAGAGGGTACGGAGCGGATCCGGATGCAGGATCTGGATTTTACGATCCCGGCGGTCTCGGAAGACGAATTGGGGCAGATCTGCGCAGCGTTCGAGACCATGCGGAGAGAACTGTTAAAGAGCAACCAGGAACTGTGGCGGCAGGCGGAGGAGCGCAGGCGTCTGAATGCGGCCTTTTCCCATGATCTGCGAAATCCGGTGGCGGTGTTGAAGGGAACGGTGAAGCTGCTGCGACAGGACAGTGAGGATGCGGCAGGCAGGGAACAGGCGTTTAAACGTTTGGAGACGTATACGCTGCGCATCGAACGGTATGTGGAAGCCATGAGCAGTATCCAACGGTTGGAGCAGATGCCGGTTCATAAGAAAACTCTGGATGGGACAACGCTGCGGCAGGAACTGGAAGAGACGGCGGCGCTGCTTGTGGCAGTGCGTAAACCGTCCGTGCAGATCTCAGTTTTGATGCAGGGAGTGACGGAGGTAACGATAGACCATGGGATTTTTCTTACGGTGGCGGAGAATCTGATCGGGAATGCGGTGCGCTTTGCGAAGCAGGAGATGAAGATCTGCTTGCGGCAGGAGGGAAGGGGGCTTGTGCTTTCCGTGTGGGATGACGGACCAGGGTATCCGAAGTGGCTTGTAAAAGAGGGGCCGAAGCCCTTCGGGAAGGTAACGGAGAATACAGTACATTTCGGGAAAGTGCCGGAGGACGCAGCGTATTTCGAGAAAGCGCCGGAGGACGCAGTGCACTTCGGGATGGGACTCTACAGCAGCCAGATACTCTGCGGCAAGCATGGGGGAGCGCTGCGTCTGGAAAACGGGAGAGGAGAAGAAAGCGGAGGAGCGCAGGCGACGGCCGTGTTTGAGGGATAATTTATGAGGGTTTAGAAAGATATTGATTGTTGTGTAATCAGTGTGTATAATTATGAAATAAGGAGGAACACTGATGAAACAAAGAGATCTGATCAGGAGACTTGAAGCGGGAGGATTCCTATTTGAGCGGCATGGGGGAAATCATGATATCTATCGAAGAGGCAGTGATATTGAGAAGGTGCCGCGGCACAAGGAACTAAACGAAAATCTGGCAAAAATGATCCTGAGAAAATGGAATTTATGATAAGAGGTGGAATCTATGAAACAGGTATATCCAACATTTATACTCAATTTGGAAGATGGGTCGGCACATCCTTTTTTAGTATGCGTGCCAGATATGGAGATTTGGACGGAGGGAGATACGTTTGCAGATGCAATTGAGATGGCAAGGGATGCGATTGGGCTGACCGGTATTTCTATGGAGGATAATGGAGAGAGTCTTCCGGTTCCGTCGCAGCAGCAGGCAGCGGTCGAGAAGATGAAGGAAAGCGCCGGCGGACTCGATTTCTCCGATGCGATCCTGACTTATGTAGACGTTGACTTTTCTGAGTACAGAAAGAAGATTGATACGAGAACGGTAAGGAGAAATGTGGCACTGCCGAGTTGGTTAAACTATGAAGCGGAACATGCCGGGATCAATGTCTCACGGGTTTTGCAGGAGGCCTTGATGGATGTCCTGAACGTGAAACGAAGCATCTAAAAGCGAAAATATTTCAATCTTGAGTCTTTTTTGAGATTTGTTCTGTACACTCTCCTTTAGGAGCTGCAGGATGTGAGGCTGATCATGTTGATCATCGGCAGCATCCAAAGCGAACGAAAGGGAGAGTGTTTTTATGTGGATCGAAGCGAAGAATGTAAGCAGACGATACGGCAGCGGCATCAGTCAGGTCACTGCGCTGCAGGAGGTCAGTCTGGTGATAAAGCCGGGGGATTTTCTGTCGATCATGGGGCCGTCCGGCAGCGGGAAGAGTACTCTGCTGCACCTGTTGTCCGGACTGGACCGGCCGACGACGGGAAGTCTGTACTATGACGGACGGGATATTTACGGAATGCGGGACAGGGAATTGTCGGCATTTCGCCGCAGGCGGATCGGGTTTGTCTTTCAGCAGTTTCATCTGCTGCCGGTATTGACGGCGCAGGAGAATATCCTAATGCCGCTTCTTTTAGACGGCAGTAATTTGACAAGGAGAGGAAAGCTGACATGCAGCAGGAGAAGCAGGGGTATTGCAGAAGAGGAAGAGGATAGCAGCCTCTGTAAAAGAAAGGAACAGGGAACGACAGCGTACCTGGCACAATTAACGAAGCTGCTGGGTTTGGATGACAGGCTGACGCATCTGCCCCATGAACTGTCCGGCGGGCAACAGCAGCGGGTGGCGATCGCCCGTGCGCTGATCGCCGATCCGGACGTCATCTTTGCGGACGAACCGACCGGAAATCTGGACAGCAAAAGCGGCGAAGAAGTCATGCGGATGCTGGAGGAGATTCACCGCAAATTCGGAAAGACGCTGGTGGTGATCACCCATGACGGTCAGATCGCACGACGGGCCAGGCGGCAGTTTGAGATCGTGGACGGAAGACTGTCGGAAGCATAAAAAGACGAAAGGAAGGTTGGCATGAGATCCTATCATACATTGGCATGGAAAGAGATTCTGGAACAGAAGGTGGTATCCGTTCTGATCCTGACGGCAATTATCTTATCGACGATGATGACGACGGCGGCAGGACAGTGTGCGGGCGTGCTTTCGGCCATGCGCAGGCAGCAGGCGGTCATGATCGGAGGCGACCGTCATGCGACCCTGGTGCAGCTTGACGAGGAAAAGGTACGGACGCTGGAGGCGGATGAGCGGTTTTCCTATACGGGCCGGTCGATTCCGCTTGGCAGCATGGAATTGAATGACTTGCTGCAGCTGAGCTTGACGGAGTATCAGGGAAAAAGCATGGAGACGATCCCGGCACATACGAGACTGGCGAAAGGGCGGCTGCCGGAAGCGCCGATGGAGATTGCGCTGCCAAAAGATGCGCTGCAGTTTCTCGGATTCGACGGTAAAATAGGGGACAGGATATCTCTGTCTTTATCAAAAGCGCTTCGACATGGCATTGTCATAGAGGCTTACGACTATCGGGCGGATTTCGTCCTTACCGGTATTACGGAGAGCAATTATCTGGGATACACAGCCGGATCGATCGTGGGACTGGCCGGGGAAGGAACGGCGAAGGCAGTGCTGCCCGACGCGTATTTATATTACAACCTGGATGTGCGGGTGAAGGATCCGAAGGGATTCCAGGCCTGTATGGACGACATCGGCGAGAAGCTGGATATCCACGAACTGGATACGATCTGTAACCGTCCTTATCTGCGGGCGCTGGGTATCCGGTACAACGAGGAGGAAGACAACGCCATGGTGATGGACGGTCTGGATGACGCCGGCTTTTCTTATATGATGCTGGCCGGCGTCCTGGTGACGGGCCTGATCCTGTCGGCAGCCGGGCTGGTGATCTACAATATAGCAAAGATTGCCGTGATGAGGCGAACGGAGCAGTATGGCATCCTGCGGGCGATCGGTGCGCGGAAGGGGCAGGTATACAGGATCGTGGCAAAAGAGGCGCTTTTGTTGTGTGCACTGGGCATTCCGGTGGGGATGCTGCTTGGAAGGCTGTCCGCCAAAGGGATTCTGGGAGCGGCGCTTGGGCAGCTTTCACCGGAACTGTTTCTGGTGCAGGATGCGGCACAGCTGCAGGAACTGATCTTAGCCAATGATTCCAGGAAATGGGGATACCTTGCGGTGAGTGCGCTGATCACACTGGCGGCTGCGTTTCTGGCAGCGGCGCCGGCGGCGCGGTATGCGGCGAAGGTTTCTCCTGTCACGGCGATACGCGAGACAGCGGGCAGGAACTTTAAGCGGAGAATCCGTAAGGCGCGAAACATACGGCATTTTGAGCGATATTACGCGAGACTTAACCTGCGGCGCAACGGGAGCCGCACGGCGGTCACGATTCTGTCTCTGGTCATGAGCATTACCGTGTTTATCACATTACAGAGCGCTCTTTCGATACTGAACGTTTCGGATGCCGTGCCGGAGCATCTGGGGGATTATTCGGCGGTCAATGAGTACGCCGGATTTACGGCAGACGAATTGGCGGACATGGAGGCGGACAGGAATACGGCGGCAGTGGCGGCGCAGCAGTTTTCGCTCTATGAACTGGATGCGCAGTATAAGCCGGCAGGGATAGAGACGGATGTCACGCTGGGTATGGGGGAAACTTTCCAGGTATTCGGATTAAATGGCGGCTGGATGGACTATGCTCTTGCGAAAAGGCTGCCGGAAGACGTGCTGGACGCTCTGAAAGCGGGTAAAGGATGTGTGGTGCGTAATCCCCTGCAGTTTGAGTTCGAAGGGCAGAAGATCGGGACGACCTGTATCGAGGAGGGGCGGACCATAACCGTGTCCGGAAAGAAACTGCCGGTACTGCTATCCCTGAGTGGTTACGACGCTTATTTCAGCGTGGGGAACAGCGGCTTTCTAAACGGTGTGCAGGTGATCGTGAGTGATAAGATTTATGGTGAACTGACCGGAAAAGATGTCTATGCGGAACTGCGGCCGTTATTAATAAAGGATGCGGACCGGGCGGCCTTCGAGCAGAGGCTTGCGGCGCTTTGCAGACGGCGGGCCGGAACGACCTGGGTATCCTACGAGCAGACGGACAGACAGCTTAAAGAGAGCGCTGCCCAGATCAACCTGCTGGCATGGGGACTGATCCTGCTGATCGGGATGATCGGGATCTTAAATATCATCAATACGGTCTATACGAATATCCATACAAGAGTGAAAGAGATCGGGACCCAGCGGGCGATCGGCATGAGCATGGGAAGCCTGTACAGGACTTTTCTGTGGGAAGGCGCCTACTATGGCATGATCGCGACGGTAATAGGCAGCATCGGCGGTTATCTGTGCAGCATACTCACGGAAACCGCCGCTGTCGGCGAACTAACGTTTGCGCCTATACCGGCAGTGCCGATCCTGGAGGCAGCGGCGGCTTCCGTGGCGGCCTGCCTGCTTGCGACGGCGGCGCCGCTTAAGAGGATCGCGAAGATGGGCATTGTGGAGGCCATCGGGGCGGTGGAGTGAGGGAGAGTCTGCTTAGCGATAGACGATCTTCCGGATGGTCTCCGGCGACAGATGATATTCTGCCGCCAGATCATCGATTCCCTTTTTCTGATAGTGGAATTTGCTGCGGATTTCTAAGTTGCGTTGGACGTAGAAGGTCCTTGCGCCGGAATCCTCACCCCAGTCTTTGCGCCCGGTATTCCTGGGAATGTAGACCAGTTCGCCGGAAGAATATTTCTGGATCTCCCGTAGAAGTTCATCGGGAAAAATCTCGGATGCATTGCGGTATTTCATGGGTGTTCCCTCCGTGCTATTGTTATATCTGTTTATTTGCGGCGAAAAAATCATCCAGGGAGTCATATTCGTTGATTCTGATTCCGTTTTCCAGGAGGAGCCGGCGTATGGTCTGTTCTACGTTTCGACAGCGCAGATTAAGGTCTGCGAGGGAATCGGCGTGGAACGAATCTAGCAGGTTCAGTTCCTCTATCTGAAATTCCTGGGCGATCACGATCAGTTCTTCCTGCAGATTGCAGGCGTCGGTATAGGCCTCCTCAACCATGCCGTTCTGACAGAAATAGCGGATCCGCCGCCAGGTAAGAGACAGTTCCTGATACCAGTCTGCAAGACCCTGGTAAGAAGCTGCGCAGGCAGTTTTTGTTTCCGCAGGCTTTCTTTCCAGTACGAAATTTCTGGTCGTGCGAAGCAGGGCATGTATGAGTTCCCGCAGCTTTCCGGGATCACTGGTGTCTGGCAGCTGCCTCGCATAGGCGAAGAAGGATTCCGGCACATACCGCAGGTCCGGGCAGTGATACATTCTGGTTTCCGGCGTGCCCGTATAGGCCTGCTTTTCACTGAAGATCGGTGAGTCGGCGAAGGTATGGTTCATATAGGCCACCGCCTGGGAGAGATACAGGTGAATGCGGGCGGCCTCTGTGCGGGCGCGGTAGGATTTTTCCTCGAAGAGCAGGGTGCGGTACAGGTCCATGGCGCCGTCCAGGCTGTCGAGCGCCTTACGGTAGACGAACAGAGGATCATTTAAGTTTGTATGGAGTTTTTGCTGCAGGGTGCGGAACTTTTCGGCGTCCGCTTCGGATCTGGCATACAGGACTCTGGCATTTGCCAGGATCAGGACCATTTCTTCCAGTTCGGCGGACTTCTCCATGCGCTCCCAGGAACGTGGATACAGGTCGTGTCCGATCCCGTCGATGATAAAAGTCTGCGCCAGTTCATAGCCTTTTTCAGTCTCCGGTATATAGTAGTCGAAGACTTCTCCGTGGCCGTCATGGCCGGTGGCATGCCCCTCGACTGCGAGTAGCAGAGAGATGTCGTCCTGATACTGCGTCCTGATCTTGTGAATGACCCAGTCTGTGAGAAGATTTGTGTTGTTCATTTGCTACCATCCTTTCTTTCTGAGAAGTTTATACATTCATCATAGCCGGAAATCAGAGGATGGAAAAGTGGTAAGAACGGTTTAAATTATCATTGCCGGGAAATTTCATAATCGTTTTTTCTATTGTGGTTTTTATTTTTGCCCGGATCCGTGTTATAATTATAGTAAACGAAATTTCTAATGTCGTTAACTATAGGATAATGCAGGCAGGCGCAAGGGATGACGCTGCGGTGAGGCAAGGGAGGCGCATTTTCGCATGGACAGGCACAAGATCCTGTTGGTCGAGGACGACAGGGAGATCAGCGGGATGTTAAAAGATTATCTGATGACGGAGAACTACGACGTGGTCTGCGCCTTCGACGGGCAGGAGGCCTGCGGGCTGTTTGCGGAAGGCGGTTTCGGCCTGGTGCTGCTTGATCTGATGATACCGAAGATCAGCGGGATGGAGGTCATGCAGCAGATCCGCCGGGGCAGCTATGTGCCGATACTCATCCTGTCCGCGAAGGACACGGAGACGGACAAGACGCTGGGGCTGGCGATGGGAGCGGATGACTATATCACCAAGCCTTTTTCCGTGGTGGAGGTGCTGGCGCGGATCAAGGCGAATATCCGCAGGGCGACGCAGTATGACAGTGTAACAGCCGATCCTGCAGCGGCGCCTTCTCTGCTCACGGCAGGAGAACTGTCCATGAATCCGGCCGACTATACGGTAACGAAGAAGGGGAGGAAAGTGGATCTGACGGCGAAGGAGTTCGAGATCCTGAAACTGCTTATGCAAAATCCGAAGAAGGTATACACGAAGGAACAGCTCTATTCTCTCGTATGGAAGGATGCTTATCTGGGGGATGAGAATGCGGTGAACGTACATATCAGCCGACTGCGGAATAAGATCGAGGACGATTCCCGCAATCCGCGCTATGTGGTCACTGTCTGGGGAATCGGTTACAAACTGGGGGAGATGTCATGAACAGTACGATCGTTATTGTTTTCCTGTCAATTCTGACAGGATTTCTTTTGCTTGTCGTTCTCTACCAGCGGTTTATCCTGCGGGCAAGGATACGCCGGAGCCTGCGGGAGATCAACAGTAAGCTGCAGGAGATCGTGGAAGCGGGAAGCGACGACAGAATCTTTGTTTTTACGGAGGAAAAGGAACTGCAGGAGCTGGCGGCGCAGTTAAACGGGCTGTTGGAGAAGCATCTGAAGGTGAAGGCGGACTATCGGCGTTCCGAGATCGCCTCTAAGAAGATGCTCTCTAACATTTCCCACGATATCAAGACGCCCATGACCGTGATCCTGGGGTATCTGGAGATTCTGCGGTTAAAGAGTGAGGCGCCCGATGAGATGCTTCTGAAGGCGGAGCGCAAGGCGCAGGAAGTGATGGAGATGATCAACGCATTTTTTACTCTGGCAAAGCTGGAATCGGGGGATATGGTGCCGGAACTGTCGCCCGTCGATATCTGTGAACTGTGCCGCAAGAGCGTTCTGGACTTCTATGAGCTTCTGACCAGGCAGGACTTTCGGGTGGAGGTCGATCTGCCGGAAGAGCCGGTCCGGGTGCAGGGAAACCAGGAGTCCGTATCGCGTATTCTGAACAATCTGATCTCCAACGCGGTTCGCTACGGATCCGAGGGACGGTATCTGGGGCTTTCGCTGCGGCTTGCGGAGAAGGCGGTGTACGTGGATGTGACGGATCGGGGAAAAGGAATTGAAGCCTCTTTTGCGGACAGCGTGTTCGAGCGCCTTTTTACGATGGAGGATTCCAGGAACCGGGAGATCCAGGGCAACGGGCTGGGACTGACGATCGCCAGGGATCTGGCGAGACAGCTCGGGGGAGAGATCACGCTGGAGAGTGTGCCTCATGTGAGAACGGTGTTCACGGTCAGGCTTGCGAGAGTTTCTTAAGGGGGAGACGAAAGAAATTTGTAAGATTTGCGCAACAGTTTTGCAAAACCATTCCGTTACAATGGTATTTATAGTATAGGAAGGGGGGGGGCAGAGTAAATGCCATATATCATACAGACCAATCATCTCACCAAAACGATCGGTGGAAAGGAACTTGTAACGGATGTGGATCTTCATGTGAAGAAGGGAGAGATCTACGGATTTCTGGGGCCAAACGGCGCGGGTAAGACCACGGTGATGAAGATGCTGACCAATCTCTGGAAGCCGACGTCCGGCAGTGTGGAGCTGTTCGGGGAGACGCTTACGCCGCAGTCCTGTGAGGTGCTGAGGAAGATCGGGAGCATCATAGAATTTCCGATTTTCTATGAGCATATGAGCGGCTATGACAATCTGAAGCTGCACTGTGAGTACATGGGCTACTATCAGCATGACAGCATCGAAAACGCGCTGGCCATGCTGGAACTTACGGAGGCGGCGAAGAAGCCGGTGGGGAAGTATTCTCTGGGCATGAAGGAGAGGCTTGGCATCGCCAGGGCGATCCTGTGCAGACCGGAGCTTCTGATCCTGGATGAGCCCACCAACGGCTTAGATCCGGCAGGTATGAAGCAGATCCGCAGCCTTTTGAGGATGCTGTGCACGGAATACGGGATGACGATCATGGTCTCAACCCACATCCTGTCGGAGATCGAGTCCATCGCGGACACCATCGGCGTGATCCATCACGGCAGGATGCTGCAGGAGATCGGTATGCGCGAGATCGAGCAGATGAGCCTGGCTTATATCGAGCTGACCACAACGGATCCGAAGCGGGCGGCTTACGTGCTGAGCGATCAGCTGGCGCTTAAGAATTTCAAGATCCTGGAACAGGGCGTGATCCGCATCTATGACGGATCGGCTGCGGTACAGGAACTGTCGAAGACGCTGGCGCTTAACGACGTGGCGGTGACGTCCTTAGGACGTAAGACGGAGAATCTGGAGCACTATTTTCTGAAGATGACGGCAGAGGGAGGAGAACATCATGTGGAAGCTGATTAAACTGGAGTGGAAGAAAAACTGTATGGGGAAGATGATCCGCAATGCGGCGATCATGACGGCGGGGGTGACATTTTTCGTTCTGATGACGGCCGGTGTGGCCGGCGCGGACGTGACGACGCGGGGGTTTTTTGATAAGAGTTTTATCCATGCATCGGTGGAATTATATGCCCATATGTCTTACATGATCTTCACGGGTGTGCTGCTGGCCGGCTTTGTGGTGGATGACTACAAGAAAGGTACGATCCGCCTGCTCTTTTCCTATCCTGTGAAAAGGAAGAAACTCGTGTTGGCAAAAGTTTCTGCCGTGTGGATCTTTTGCTTTACAGCGACTGTTATAAGCAAGCTCCTGATGTACGGGGCGGTGCTGGCGACAAGGAATCTGACGCATATCCCGGCATCGGATATTCCCTGTGGTTATTGGCTGTTCTGGGTGGAATTGCTTGTCAGCGGGGCGGCGATGATCAGCATCTCTTTTCTCGCGCTGCCGGTTGGCATGAAGATGCAGTCCTCCAGGGCAACGGTGGTGGCATCCATCCTGATTGTCTGCTTTACGCAGGGCAATATCGGGGAATTTACACTGGCAAACAGCGTGCCTTTCTATCTGCTGCTGTTTGTGTTAGCGGTCGTCTCGGTGGCTGCGGCGATCCATAATGTGGAGCGGAAGGATGTGTGATCAAGGATCAGGAGACTTGGAAAAGCGGGAAGGATTCAGGATGAGCGGATTTGCATGAAAAGAATCTGAGCGCTCTGTCTAAAGCGGCAGATTTTATAGCATAATAAGGATAAGTTTGGATGTAGGTAATTGCTAAATGTTGTTAGTCTTTGATGTGGATAATTATCCGTATATAA
>CANOCU010000095.1 GCA_947564645.1 uncultured Lachnospiraceae bacterium | reverse complement strand
GTTTTCTGGTGCTTATTTTACTATACCTAAACCTCCACGCTAAGGCTTCACACTAACCTCCATGATTCCGCTTTGCGGAATCTCTAATCATTGTGGAGAATGCCCTGTTTCTGGGTATTCTCCTGCGTGAGACTTAGTACTTCTTCGCGAAGCAGCCATTGCTGCGAGTGACTAGAAGTTCTTCTCACGCTCCTTTCCTTGCAACAGTTTAACACTGCCCCTCCTTTTTCGTCAACCGAAAAGAAAAGGCAGTGTGCTGCTTACTCCGCTTATTTATTTACTTATCGTTACAGCCGCATCCGTCGGAAAACGGTCTCGGCTCGAACCGCGGCTCAAAACGGGAATCATTGCCGCACGAACAGTCGCGCTCCGGCTCGCGTTCCCTGCCGCATTCACGCTCACGTTCTCTGCCGCATTCGCAGTCCCGTTCTCTCGGACGGCATGGCGGCGGTACGGGCCTTGGATCTTCACAGCCGCATCCTGTATTCCTGCCACATCCACAGCCGCTCCGGCCGCAGAACAATAAAAATAACAGTATAATACTACAGTTCATATTCTCTCATCTCCTTTTTTTATATGATATCCTATGCAAAAAAGAGTGAGAAGGTTACTTTACTGTGCCTGGCGGCAGGCAGTACTTGATGAACGTTTACTTTAGCACCCTGGTCCTGATATAACGGAAGGTCTCTTCCTCGCCATGCGCTGCCAGCATACGCAGAAGATGCTCTAAGAGCTTCTTTGTCCTCGGATGCAGCGGCGGCGGGGTCGGAGACGACTGGTAATACAGCAGCGGATCCCGGCAGGTATAGGCGTCCTTATGGTATACCTTGCAGGCCGCGATCCGATCCATGAACATCTCCACGATATACCGCTTCGGCATGGGCGCCGGCGCCATACCGCCTTCTATGCCCCGGCTGCTGTAATCGATCCAGTATTCGTAGTGATGTTTATTCCGTCCCTTGTGGTGCAGCCACGAAGAGGAATAGCCGATCGCCTCCCGTTCCGCGTTGTTGGGGCTTCTGTCACCCTGCCAGTATCTGGCGCCCACCAGGAACTCGGCGGGGCTGAACTTTGACAGATCGTGTACGATTCCCTGCCAGTACAAGCCCACTTTAAAGCACCCCTCCATCACCAGGCGCTTATGCAGCGTGATCGTTTTAAAATGTTCCCATGCTTTTATCATGACCGTGTCATCCTTATTCTGTTTCTGTCGATGTTTATTTATTCAATGTTACTTCGGTTTATTTCTATTGATATGACATTTATGCAAATCGCAGTCAGCCGTTTTTCTTCCCCTCAGAAGATTTACCGTGTCTGCGGCGCTGCTTAAGCGCAGGCTCCGCTACCGGACAATCCATCGTCGTGTAGATCATAATGGTCCGCGGCGGGATGGTGACTTTCTGCAGCTTATCCTGCGTATGTCCATCCGGCCTTCCTTCCGCCTGCTCTTTCAACTCTTTTTCTTCCTGCAGCTGTGCCGGCTTTGCCTTCTTGTCCGTTCTCTCCTGCATATCCGTGGAGGCGCACAGTTTCCACGCCTTCCCCCTGGGCAGCGTCGGCAGCCCCAGAACATGGGGCTCCCAGTACAGATTCACACCGAAATAGATGAAGTCGTCGTCCTTTCGCCCGTCGATCTCCCCGTAACAGCCGCAGTACATGACGCCCATGGATCTGCTGGCAGGGCTTGTATCCGGCCGCCATGCCTCCTTGCCGTGAAAAGAGACATCCGGATAACCGCAGGACAACGTATCCATCCCTTTAAGGGGCAGGGCGCTGTGCAGGATCGGATGCTCTCTGCGCAGCCGGATCAGCATCTTCGTGTGGGACAGCAATGCCTCTCCGCTCTCCATCTGGTTCCACTTGATCCACCCTGTATCATTATCCTGGCAGTAAGGATTATTGTTGCCGTTCTGGGTATTGCCGAACTCGTCGCCGCTGTAGAGGAGCGGCGTCCCCTGGGCCAGAAAGACCAGTGTCATGGCATTGCACATCTGCTTCATGCGTAGCTGCTGAATGGATCTCCGGCGGCTTCTGCCCTCCACGCCGCAATTCCAGCTGCAGTTGTAATCCGTGCCGTCCCGGTTGTCCTCTCCGTTGTCCTCATTGTGCTTCCGGTCATAGGATACCAGATCCGCCAGGCGGAAACCGTCCCACTTGGCGATATAATTGATGATACCCGTCTCCGGCCTGTTATTGCGCACATGAAAGATAAACTGGCTGATCATATTGTCGTCGCCCTTCAACAGCCGGCGCATGTCATACTGAAACCCCTCGCTCAGCCAGCCGATGCTGCGCGACAGGGCTGCCGGCTCCTCGGCCACGGGACTGTACTGCTGCATCGTCAACAGCTTCGTATCCGACAAAAGAGGCTCCGCAGCAAACATCCCGATCGGCAAATCTACCCCCATCACATGAAAACCGTCTATATGATATTCCACTTTCCAGTATTTGAGAACATCCAGCATCTCCGCTGGGGCAACCTCCGTCGGGAAATAAAACTGCATCAATACCTCGATCCCCTCCCGATGAAGGGTCTTCACCATATCCTTGAATTCGGTCACCGCATCCTGACTGTACGCGTAAGCGCCCTTTGGGCTGTAATACATGCCCCTGCGGTATCCCCAGTAATTGATCTTATAAGGAAGCTCCTGCTTCGCAGGTCCGGGCGTGGTCTCACCCTCCTTCGCCACACCCTCCGCGGCCTGTCTGTAAGCAGCAGCCCGCTCCGGCGTCAGAAGATTCTGTGCGCTCTCCTGCATCTGGATCTCGTCGAATTCGTAAGCCGGCATCAGTAAGAGCGAAGTGATGCCTAGCTCCTTCAGGTAGGGGATCTTCTCCGTGATCCCGGCATAAGTCCCCCGATGCTCTACGCCGGATGATCTGTGCTTCGTAAATCCTCTCACATGAAGCGCATACAGCACCGCGTTCTCATAGGGAATGCCCGGCGCAAGATCCTCTTCCCAGTCATACTGTTCCCCCGGCACCATACAGCGTACCGGTCCTTTTCGCGGGACGCCGTATTTCGTGGTACATTCTATCTTCCTGCAGTAAGGATCCTGCCAGACCCGGTCCCCGCAGTAAAAAAGGTAACTGAATTCTCTGTTCTGATAGCCTTCCAGCAACATGGCATAGACGGATCCGACCCTGCCCTCCTCCGGAAACGGGATCCGGATGCCGCCTCTGTGCTTCCTGTCATACAATATGACGCCAAATTCTGCCGTATCTTCCGTATGTATTCTTCTGTGCACCGCCGCAATGTGCAGCCCTGCATGTCGGAAATACACGCCTAAAGGATAAATTTGTGTCTTAACTACTCTGAAGTCTTTGTACATGAAATCCTCCGACAAACTGTAAGTTTATGGTATTGAACTGATAAAGCATTCCTGAAACCAATCTGTTTCCGGCTCTTGCTAAAGCCCTATGCGGAAGCACCTGCAAGGCCGAAAACGAAATCTCTAATGTCGTTAACTATATATCCCCACCACACAGCTGATATAATACAAATTAAATGCCATGTTACCATTTTATCACAAAAGATAGGATTCCAAAACAAAAATTTGTTTTATTTTCAGAAAATCCATTGAATATCTGATCAGATTTCAGTAAAATATCTGTAAATCATCTGCAGATCATCTGCAACTGTTCACAGCTTCTGCCGCTGTGAAGGAAAGGAAGGACCCACTATGAGCAATACTAATATTCCCGGTGACAACGGCTACGATGCCGAAGAAATGACCGTAGATCTGGATCTGGAAGACGGCACCAGGGTCACCTGTGCCGTGATCACCATTCTCACCGTGTTAAAAAGGGACTATATCGTCCTGCTCCCGCTCAACGAAGACGGCGACAACACCGAGGGAGAAGTCTGGTTCTACCGTTACAGCGAGAATCCAGACGATCCGAACGAAGAGCCGGTGCTTGACTATATCGAGGACGATGAGGAGTATGAGGCCGTGGCGGACGCTTTTGACGAGTACCTGGATTCCGTGGAGTTCGACGAACTGGTTGGTGACGGGGAATCCGATTCATAGCGTATCCCTGGCTGTGAAATGCGGTCATGCCATATCTCATGTCAGACATGCCAGAAACCGGGAAGGTGCATCTTTTCCGGTTTTTCCTTTGGCGGCCATCAGACACAGGCTGTGTCTTGCCCTGGTCATTGCCACATAAAACAGCCGCCGTTCCTCCTCTATTTCCTCCGCCGTCACCGCCTTGGCGGAAGGTATCTTTCCCTCCTGACAATCCGGCAGATAGACGCTGTCAAATTCCAGCCCCTTGGAAGCGTGCATGGTCAGCAGATTGACCGCATCCACACCCGCCTTTTCCTGCTTCTGTTCCTGCATATCCTTCAGCGTATCCTCATATGCGGCAATATATGCCTTCAGATCCCGCAGTGACGCAAACTGTCCGGACAGTTCCTGGAACGCCGCCGCGGTTCTGATCAGTTCCTCCGCCTTCGTTCCGCCGTACTTCTCCCGCAGATAGCCGTCGTAGCCGATGATATTGCGGATATAATGGATCTGCAGATACAGTTTGCGCCCGCTCAGATTCCGGATATCCCGGAAGAGATTTCTGACCCGCTCCTGTAAGAGAGCCGAACCGCTGTAATAGGATAACAGCGCCTCTTCCCGCACCGTCTCCTGTGACACGCCGTCCCTTTTCAGATATCTGACCGGCCGGTTCAGGATCCGCAGGAAAAATTTCCGCCGCAGTCCGGTAAAGCTGCCTGCCCTTCCCATGGAGTCCATTTCCTCCGCCAGCTCCAGATACGCCATGATATCCTGCACCACGAAATGCCGGAACCGGTTGCCGGGCCGCTCCTTCATGAGAAACGGGATCTCATTCCTGCGCAGAACCTGCGCCCACATGGCGCAGTCATAGTTTGTCCGGCAGATCACCGCACAGGCTGACAGCCGGCCACTTTGACGTACGTTACCAAGCTCCTCTGCGAACACCTGCTGCAGCGCTTCCTCATTCTCGTAACAAAGCAGCCGGAACCCTTCCCCCTCCTCATGCATGGCGCGGATCTGCTTGTCAATGCGGTTATGATTTTCCTCGATCACCCGGAGGGCCGCTGCAACGATCTGTCTGTGACAGCGATAATTCCCGGCAAGCGAAATGACCGCCGCAGACGGATAATCCTTCCTGAACCGCTGCATACTGTCGGGACTGGCGCCCCGGAAACCATAGATGGACTGGTCGTCGTCCCCCACGGTGAAAAGGTTCTGCTCCGGCGCCGCTAACATCCGCACGATCTCATACTGTAACGGGGAGATATCCTGAAATTCATCCACCAGGATATATTGAAACTGCTCCTGCCACCGGGCAAGCGCCATGCCGTCCTCCTGTAACAGCCTGTGGCAGTGGAGCATGATATCGTCGAAGTCCATCTGTCCAAATTCCCGTTGATAGCTCTCATATTCCTCTACCAGAAAACGAATATCCTCCTCTCCGATGCCCTGCAGGGACAGTTTCTTTACACTTCCCGTCGTTTTACAGGCGCTGACCATAGCGGTCAACTCATCCAGATCCTCTTCCTGCACGCAGGCAAACCTGTTGTGGATACGCACGATCTGACGGATCTGTTTTCTTTTCTCTGATTCTGTCATGATGGAATAACCCTGATAGCGGGCTGACTGTTTCAGAATGTGATAGAACACGGCATGAAAGGTGCCGAACCTTACCGGAGGCCGTCCCGGCCGTGTGAGGCCAAAGAAACGCTCCTGCATTTCCAGTGCCGCTGCCTTCGTAAATGTGATGACCAGAATGCGGGCGGGATCGACGCCCTGATGTGTCATGAGATGTAAGATGCGGTGTACGGTGACGAAGGTCTTACCGCTGCCGGGGCCCGCAATGATCTGTGCCGGCCCGGCAGTGTGCAGGATCGCCCTCTCCTGATCGGGGCTTACGATCCGCTCAGACACTCTGTAATTTCCCGATCCCTTTCCGGATCCTGTTAAGGGACTCTTCCTTCCCCAGTATCTCCATAATCTCCGTGGCGCCCGCCGGCGTCATCTGCCTGCCGGAGACCGCCGTCCGTACCGGCCACATCACATAGCCGTTCTTACATCCCTTCCGCTCCACATAAGAAGACAGCGTCTGATAGAGCGCGTCATTGCTGTAATCCGTCTGCGCCTCCAGAAGCGGTACAAGCTCCTGCAGTACCTCCAGAGAAGACTCCTTACTCGTCTTCATCTTCTTATGGGTATACATCTCCACATCGTATTCCGGCAGCGTCTCAAAGAAATCCACCATTTCCCTGATATCCGGAAAAATCTCGATCCTTGTCTTGACCATGGCCGCGATCTTCTTAAGATCCAGGTCGCGGGTCAGCACCTCCTTCAGATAAGGCTCCGCCATCTCATAGAACCGCTCCGGGTCCATGGCCTTCAAATATTCCCCGTTCATCCATTTCAGCTTCGTATAATCAAACACCGCCGGGGATTTAGACAGATGATGATAGTCAAACTTCTCCACCAGCTCTTCTAACGTGAAGATCTCCGTATTGTCCTCCGGGCTCCATCCAAGGAGCGCCACGAAATTCACAACGGCCTCCGACAAGAAGCCCTGTTCGATCAGATCCTCATAGGAGGAATGACCGCATCGCTTGGATAATTTCTGGTGATTCTCATCCGTGATCAGCGGACAATGCACATATTCCGGCACCTCCCAGCCAAACGCCTCATAGAGCCGGTTGTACTTGGGCGACGAGGACAGATATTCATTGCCCCGCACCACATGGGTGATCCCCATCAGATGATCGTCCACCACATTGGCAAAGTTGTAGGTCGGATACCCGTCCGATTTGATCAGAATCATGTCGTCCAGTTCGCTGTTATCGACCGTGATATCCCCGTAGATATCATCGTGAAAGGTAGTCGTCCCCTCCGTGGGATTGTTCTGCCTGATCACGTAGGGAACGCCTGCCGTAAGCTTCTCTTCCACCTCTTCTTTGGAAAGGTGCAGGCAATGCTTGTCATACACGTTAATCTCTTTCCCGGCCACCGTCCTGGTCAGCGTGGCCAGCCTGTCCTTATCACAGAAGCAATAATAAGCCTGCCCCTTCTCGATCAACTGCCTGGCATATTCCAGATAAAGACCCTGCTTCTGTCTGTCGCTCTGCACATAAGGCCCCACGCCGCCGTCCTTGTCCGGGCCCTCGTCATGCACCAGTCCCGTCTTCTCCAGGGTGCGGTAGATGATATCCACGGCCCCCTCCACGTAACGCTCCTGGTCCGTATCCTCGATCCTTAAGATAAAATCGCCGCCCTCATGCTTTGCGATCAGATACGCGTACAGCGCCGTTCTCAAATTCCCCACATGCATACGCCCGGTAGGGCTGGGGGCATATCTTGTTCTTATTCTCTGACTCATTTCTTCTCTCCATATCGTTCTCTGACAGGGCTACGCCTGATCAGGAAGTTTCTTCGCTGCGGCGTTCTTGAAGTTACCGACCGCCTTGGCCGCTGCCGGAATGGCAATGTTGGTGCCCGCGCCCGCCACGCAGCCGCCCGGACACGCCATGCCCTCGATCAGACAGCCGTTCTTCTTGCCGGCTTTTGCCAGCATCAGCATCTTCTTACACTCGGACAGGCTCTCGGCATGCTCGATATTCACTTCCACGTCCGGATAGTATTCCCGCACACATTCCTCAATAGCGCTCGCCACGCCGCCGGCCACACCGTAGCCGCGTCCCGCGCCTGTGGCCCCCTGCAGGGAATCCAGCGCCTGAATCTCCTCTAACAGAATGCCTTTGGCTTCGAAGATACCCGTCAGTTCCTCGAATGTGATCACGAAATCCACATCCGAACGGATGGTCCTTCTGGAGGCTTCCAGTTTCTTGGAGGCGCAGGGCCCGATAAAGACTACCTTGGCGTCCGGATGATCCTGCTTGATGATCCGGGCCGTAGCCACCATCGGCGTCAGGGCATTGGAAATCTTGTCAATGGTCTCCGGGAAGAACTTCTTCGCCAGCACCGACCACGACGGACAACAGGACGTCAGGCTGAAAGGCAGCTTGCCCGTCGCCACCTCCGACGCATAGTGCTCCGCCTCCGCGATGGCGCCGAGATCCGCACCGATGGCCGTCTCATAGACATCATAAAATCCCAGTTCCTTTAAAGCCGTCTTCAACATATCCGGCGTCACATTCGGCCCAAACTGTCCCGCAAAAGCAGGCGCCACCTGGGCAACGATCTTATGTCCCGACTGCAGGGCGCGGATCAGCTGGAAGATCTGGGACTTATCCGCGATCGCGCCGAAAGGACAGTTCACCATACACTGTCCGCAGGAAACGCACAGGTCATTGTCGATGACCGCCCTGCCCTTGTCATCGTTCTTGATCGCGCCCACACCGCAGGCTCCCGCACAGGGCCTTACCTGATGGGAAATGGCGTCGTAAGGACAGACCGCTTTGCATTTACCGCATTTGATACATTTCTCCGGGTCGATGACCGACTTGCCGTTCTGCATGGAGATCGCACCCCGCGGGCAGACCTCCCGGCAGGGATGGGCCACGCAGCCCATACAGTGATCCGTCACATAGTACCGGTTCTCCGGACAGGCATTGCAGGCCGAAGGAATGACCTGCATCAGCGGCGGCTCGTAATACTTCTCGTCGATATTACTCTCCTCTAACCCCTGGGTCAGATGAACCGGCTGATTCTCCGGCCGCAGCGAAAGCCCCATGGCCAGACGGATCCGCTCACGCACAATGGCCCGCTCTCTGTAAATATTCTCATATTCCGACTCTTCGTAATCTACGATCTTATAAGGAAGGGCTTCCACGTCATCCTTCAAGTTCTCCGAATGATAAGCCAGACTGGCCACTTCTTTAAAAATACGGCGTCTGTTCTTGCGAACCTGCGTATCTATTCCTCTCATGATCGATCCTCCCTGTCAGTTTTCCTCCATGCCGCGTCCGCTGCCCTGCAGCCGGAGCGCCGGTATACTCCATTCGCCTTAATGTTAATATTTTAACAAACAACCTTTTAAAAAGCAAGGGAAAATTCCCCGTAAGCTTGTGCAATATATAAATCCTATTCTTGCACAAACTTACGGGGAAATCAAGAGGGAGCGGGCAATTTCGCGCTGACAGGGCCTGCCTGCCAGCGCCAAGTACGTAGTACTAGAGTCTTCTCCTTCTCAGCCAGATCACCAGGCCGACGACCAGACAGCCAAGCGGCAGCACGATGATCGACAAAAATCCCACCACATAGACCGTGCGCGCACTGAAGGTCAGGTAACCGATGTCAAAATATTTCACCGGCACGGACACGGAGCTCTCATGCTCCGCCAGGCTGCTTACGATACTGCCGAAAAGCTTCATATTATAGCCGGGTACCACTTTGTCCGCGGAGGAGGTGAAGATCTGTTCCGAGGACACGAAGACCACCTGGGATACGACGCCCTCACCGACGCTTTTCTCTACGCCAAGACCGATCACGAAGGGACCGTCCACAGCGTCCGCGCTCCGGCTGTAGTCCTCTCCGTCGAAAATATCCTGCTTGCTGAATGCACTGCTGCTGGTCATCAGAAAAGGCGTATAGAACAGATCGTCCGCGTCCTCCTCATATTCCAGTCCGCTTGCATAGGGGACGAAGACCGAACCGCCGGATACCCGCCCCGTGACATCGCTCTCCTCCACTTCCGGGAAAAGCCAGTAGGGAATCTGGTAGTAACGCTCCCTGTCCTCCTCGATGATCAGACCGTCCACCAGAGACACCCCATAGTAGTCCAGGATCTGCGCGAAGCGGTCCATTTCGGTATTGGTCCAGACCGGCACGATCAGCGCGTTGCCGCCCCGGTCCAGATAGCCCAGTATCTTTTCCACATCATCCTCCGAATAGTCTCCGGCAGGCGCATGGATGATAATCCCCTGCGCATCCTCCGGAATCTCGTCCACCGTATTCAGATTCAGATTCTCATAAGCAAGATTTTCCTTGGTCAGCGTTTTTAAGAAGGATCCCTCGAAGGCTAACTCATCATGCCCCATGATCAGGTAGAATTTCGGGTGCTCCTCCGTCGTCACCCTGGCGATCGCGGAAAGGATCTGCCCCTCCCCGTCGTAGCCCGTCACCGTGTACTGATACGTGGCATAGCTCATTTCATATTGGTAGATATCATTATAGTCGATCACGGCGTTTCTTTTTGGTCCCTCCACGATCAGACTGTTATTTACAGGCTCTTCTTCCGTATAATTATAGTAAAACTTCGGATTCGCCAACGGATCCACATAGCTTACCTTCACATGCTTTGACAAGCCTTTGATCTGCTGCAGCGTCTTGTCTAAGTCTTCATCCTTTGCCGCTTCGTCTGCCATCACATAGATGTGCACGTCTTCCTCAAGCCCTCCGATCCTTTCCTTCGTATCTTCCGTCAGGGTATACAGCTTATTCGCCGTCACGTCGAAAGCGGTATACTGGTCCGGCACATAGTTAAGTCCCAGGTTAATCAGGACAGTCACCACGGCTGCCGCGACAATTCCCATCACACTGTAGGCGCCCAGCCGGATCCCCTTCCCGGACACGCTGTACCGGCGCTTCTGGATCGACTGCGTCGTACAGAACAAAGCAAAGACCGTGAGCGTAACAAAATACGCCACTGATTCCACCTGAAAATAGCCGTTGGATAGCGCGTCAAATCTCCCGATCATGTCAAAGCAATACAATACTTTGGCAAGATATTCCGCAAAAACGCCCGTTCCGGCGCTAGTTATCATGCTGCACAGCCCCGCCATGATATAACCCGCAAACAATGCGATCAGCGTCAGCACCGCCGCAATGACGACACTTTCCGTCAGGGAAGACAGAAACAGCCCGATCGCCAGTCCCAGACAGCCATACAGGAAGAAGCCCAACAGAGACGTATAGGAAATCCCGGTCTGAAACTCTCCCGCCCGCATCAGCACAAGCGGCGTAAGCCCGATCAGCACCGTCGGGATCATCAGTACCGTCACCAGCGCAAGATACTTGCCAAGCACGATCCGCCCCACCGAGACCGGCGCCGTAAGGATGAGCTGATCCGTCTTATACTTCCGGTCTTCCGAGAGCACACGCATGGTCAGGATCGGAATGGTGAGGATAAAGAGAAACACGATACTCTGCAAAACGTAAGAGATCGTCGGATACCCCGACATAATATTATAGACCGTAAAATAAATCCCCATCATGAACAGCGTGGCCGCCAGAAACAGCCAGCCCACGAAAGAATGAAAAAAGGATCTCAGTTCTCTTTTATAAATCGCTGCCATCGTCTGCGTCCTCCTCTCCGGCGTCTTCGGCATCTATGTCCGAATTGGCGTCTGAATCCTCTTCGGTTTCCACGCCCTCTCCGGCATCTACATCCTCTCCAGCGTCTCCGTCCTCTTCGTCGTCTCCATCCGCATCCGGCGCTTCGTCTTCCTGCCCCGCGTCCTCTGTCAGTTCCAGGAAGATATCCTCCAGTGAACGCTCCAACCGGTTCATGGACAGGATCGGCATACCGGCGCCTGCCAATGCCACGGACAGTTCTTTGCGGATATCCGCATTATCCGCCACCTCCAGCCGTATCCGGATGCTGCCCGTCTCCTGCGCCGGTTCGATCTCCCATGCCTCCACCTGCCCGATGTCCTGCAGGATTTCCTCCGCCTGCTCTTTTTCCCCGAGAACGACCACTTCCAGTCTGGTCTGTCCCTGCATCAGCGACTGCAGTTCCTCCGGCGAACCACTGGCAGCCAGCTTCCCGCCGGCCAGGATCATGATATGATCGCACACCGCACTGACCTCGGACAGAATATGGGAACTTAAAAGGATCGTATGCTCCCCGGAAAGCTCCCTAATCAGATCCCGCATCTCCAGGATCTGCTTCGGATCAAGCCCCACCATAGGCTCATCCAGGATCAGCACCTCCGGATAACCGATCAGCGCCTGCGCCACCCCGGTACGCTGCTTATAGCCTTTGGAAAGATTCCGGATCAGACGCCCCGACACGTCTTCCAGCTGCGTTTTCGCGATGATCTCTTCCACATGCGCAGTCCGCTCCTTCTTTGCTACCTTCTTCAATTCCGCCACAAACATCAGATACTCAAATACCGTCATATCCGTATACAGCGGCGGTATCTCCGGCAGATAGCCGATACACTTCTTCGCCTTCTGCGGTTCGGTCAGGATGTCGAAGCCGTTTATCCTGACTGAGCCGCTGCTGGCGGCTATGTAACCCGTCATGATATTCATGGTAGTGGATTTCCCCGCGCCGTTAGGCCCCAGGAAACCGTAGACCTGCCCTTTTTCCACCGTAAAAGACAGTTCCTCCACCGCCATATGATCTCCATATCGTTTGCTGATGTTTTCCACCTGTATCAAAATGAACTTCCTCCCTTCAGTCCGGATCCTCATACGCTCTGCGCACTGCCCTCCGGCTGGTATGGCATCCAGAGTACCCTGCCGCATGGGCGCTTCCTTAAATGTACCCGACAAATGTGATGCAATTCTAATCAAAGTGTGAACATTGTGTGTCCATGCCTACACCCCGGTCTGTATGCGCAGCGAATACCGGCAGCACAAACAATTGCAGAAAAAAACCGGAACGCAAACACACGGCTATGATTATATCATAATATATTATTAAAAACATCTGAAAAATAGAAAGGAATCTTTCATGAAAGATTATATGTACAGAGATACTATTGACAAGTTTCCTATCGCAATGGCTTATGTACCCTGGCAGCACTTCAACGGGATCTGCGATAATCTGGAAGAAGGTTACTGCGCCGGAACCATTTTCCCGGAACTTGACAAACCATTCACAGGAAGGAGATGCTGTAAATCATGAATATGCACTTCGCGAACGAGCAGGAAAAACTGCTCCATGATATTGGCGTTCTGGATTTCGTAGTCATCGAGCTTGCCCTTTATCTGGACACCCATCCTACTGACCGGAACGCCATGGAATATTATAACCACTATAATCGTATGACGAATCAGGCCAAAAAAGAATACTCAGAAAAATTCGGTCCCCTTACGCTTGCGCTTGCCAACACATCTGACTGCGGCGACTGGAAATGGGCGACCCTGCCTATGCCCTGGGAAGGAGGCTGTGCTTAATGTGGAATTATGAAAGAAGACTTGAGTTCCCTGTCAACATCAAAGCGCCCAATGCCATGCTGGCGCAGGCGATCATCAGCCAGTACGGCGGTCCCGACGGTGAGATGGGCGCGTCCATGCGCTACCTCTCGCAGCGTTATGCGTGCCCATACAGAGAGGTGGCAGCGGTGCTGACCGATATAGGTGTATCGGTGTTATAATTGCACATCTTAGATTTAAGTAGATGCTCCGGGAGTT
>CANOCU010000094.1 GCA_947564645.1 uncultured Lachnospiraceae bacterium | reverse complement strand
AATTAAACTGTTTGTGTAGTTTTCTCGGCAGAATTCAACATTTTTCCGGCATTTGGCCACTTTTTTCGTCTCTGTTTTTTATTTGGAAATTTCTGCCAGTATGCCTGACTTTATTTTATAAGGTATAAACTACTTTTGGTGGTTTTAACCCATATCAGGATGAATCTTGTATTTTCCACAACATTTCATTGTATGCAGACCGCTTTGACTTCCTGTTAAAATATTGCCGACTGTACGGTTGCAATATTTTAACATACCTGTTGCATATCTGATTTAGATAGAGTAAAATGCTTTATTACCTGCTTTATTTTTATTAATCGAAAGGACTCTGTTTAGTATGAAATCTGCAACTGCAAATACCACCCGCATGCCCGGAACGAAATCCGGCTTTCTGCGTAAATTTATCGGCGACAAGGCCTTCTATAAGATGGTCCTCGCTATCGCCGTACCCATTATGATCCAGAACGGCATCACCAACTTCGTGGGTCTTCTGGACAATATCATGATCGGCCGGGTCGGAACAGAGCCCATGTCCGGCGTAGCCATTGTCAATCAGCTGATCTTTGTATACAATCTGTGTCTGTTCGGCGGCGTATCCGGCGCGGGTATCTTCACCGCACAATATTTTGGCCAGAAGAACGACGAGGGCATTCGACAGACTGTACGCTTCAAGATCTGGATCGTTACGGTAATCACCCTGTTTACCACGACATTGTTTCTGTTAGCGGGCGATCAGCTGATCCGGTTCTATCTGCAGGGCGACGGCACCACCCAGAGCGCTGCTGCGACTCTGCATTATGGAAAACAGTATCTCTGGATCATGCTGACGGGACTGCTCCCCTTTATGATGGTGCAGGTCTATTCCAGTACCCTGCGTGAATGCGGCCAGACGCTTCTGCCGATGAAAGCAGGCATCATTGCAGTCTGTGTCAATCTGATCCTGAATTACATATTGATCTACGGCAAATTCGGCGCTCCCGCCCTCGGCGTACAGGGCGCTGCCATCGCCACGGTAATTTCCCGCTATGTGGAGGCTGCCATAATCCTTATCCATACGCATCGCAGAAGGGAGCTCAACCCTTTTGTGGACGGGCTGTACTCTACCTTGAAGGTACCCGGCAATCTGGTCCGGAAGATCCTGATCAAAGGAACGCCGCTGCTTCTAAACGAAACGCTGTGGGCCGCAGGAATGGCTATGCTGTCGCAATGCTATTCCGTCCGCGGGCTGAATGTGATCGCCGCCCAGAATATCTCCAACACCATCGGCAATGTATTTAACATCGTGTTCATTGCCCTGGGGGATTCGGTAGCCATTATCGTAGGGCAGCTGCTAGGCGCCGGTAAGATGGCAGAGGCCAGGGATCAGGACAATAAGCTGATCGCCTTTTCCGTCTTCTGCTGTACCTGCGTCGCGCTTGTCATGTTGCTTCTGGCGCCTCTCTTCCCGATGCTGTATAATACGGAAGCGGATGTCCGGGAACTGGCCAAATATTTTATTATGATCACGGCAGTCTTTATGCCGCAGAATGCATTCCTGCACGCCTCCTACTTCACGCTTCGGTCCGGCGGCAAGACGATCGTCACCTTCCTGTTCGACAGCGTCTTTATCTGGTGTGTGAGTGTTACCATCGCCTTCACACTGAGCCGTTTTACCTCATTGCCGGTAACTGCAGTCTTTATCCTTGTGCAGGTTGGTGATATCATTAAATGTATCATTGGTTTCATCCTGGTAAAAAAGGGTGTCTGGCTGCAGAATATCGTGGCATAAGATAATAGGACGAGATTGGTATCAAGTGGGGGAAAATCGCATGAAGCAATTATCTACACGCTGGGGACGTAACATCGACTGTGAACATATTCTGCCGGAATATCCACGGCCTCTTTTGCAGAGAGGAAGTTATGTAAACTTAAACGGTTTTTGGGATTATGCCATTACGACAAAATTCCAAAAGCCCACGGACTTTGCCGGAAAGATACTGGTACCCTTCTCTCCGGAGAGCGCTCTTTCCGGCGTCGGCAGACAGCTTCAGCCGGACGAATATCTCTGGTACCGGACTCGTCTTCCCATAGAATCCGATCAGATACGCGCGGGCGAACGCCTGCTCCTGCACTTTGGAGCAGTGGACCAGGCATGCCGTGTCTATGTGAACGGAAAAGAGGCCGCACGACATGCAGGCGGCTATCTTCCCTTCTCGGCAGATATCACCGGACACTGCCGCTTACTTACGGCAGCGACACCCGGAACTTCTCAGGCAGACACAAACTCCCTGGAACTTCTTGTTGCAGTGCAGGATCTTAGCGACACTTCCTATCATGCCAGAGGGAAGCAGAAGCTGAAACGGGGCGGCATGTTCTATACGGCGCAGAGCGGCATCTGGCAGACGGTCTGGATGGAATATGTACCGGAAAATTATATCGAAGAAATCATCACCAGGCCCTCGCTGCCAAGCGAATCCGTGCGCCTTACGATCCACTCCGCAGCCGACCTGCCGGTCTTAATACAAATATGGGAACCTGCCCTCTATCAGGATGCCGAAGCCGGTGCAGGCCATCCGGCTGCGCAGGAGACAAGAAACCTGATCGCCACATCGACCGGTCGCTCCAACCGTGAGCTGGAAATTGCCCTGCCGGTCATTCGACCCTGGACCTGTGACGAACCCTACCTGTATTATTTTACGGTCTCCATGGGGGAAGACCGGGTCGAAAGCTACTTCGCACTGCGTGATTTTACCATATCGCCGGATGCAGAGGGTATTCCCCGGATCCGTCTGAATGGGCAGGTACAGTTTCAGAACGGCGTGCTCGACCAGGGCTACTGGCCCGACGGACTGTACACTGCGCCGTCTGACGATGCTTTCGTCTTCGATATCCTGGAAATGAAGAAGATGGGCTTTAATATGCTGCGAAAGCATATCAAGATCGAACCGCAGCGATGGTATTATCACTGCGACCGTCTGGGCATGATCGTCTGGCAGGACATGGTAAACGGGGGCAGTTACTATAAGCACTGGTTCGTAACCTACGCGGCCACGCTTTTCTCCAGGCTGCGTCTGCGGGTGCCGGATACCTGTCTTCGACTGCTGTCACGCACACATAAGGAAGGACAGCAGGAATTTGTACGCGAAATGAAAGAGACGATCCGCCTTCTGGGCGGTCATCCGAGCATCGCCGTATGGGTCATCTTCAATGAAGGCTGGGGCCAGTTCCATGCCGGCCGCATCGCCAGGATCGCACAGAAGTGTGACAGTACCCGGCTGATCGATCAGGCCAGCGGCTGGTTTGACCAAAACGGCGGTGATCTGCAAAGCATACATCACTATTTCTTTAAGATGAAGTTTGCGCCGGAATCCAGGCGCGCCACCGTACTCTCGGAATTTGGAGGATACTCCATGCAGATTCCCGGACACAGCGCCTATGATAAGTTGTACGGATATGGCACTTTCAAGGATGCTGCCGGATTAAAGAAGGCTTTCACGCAGCGGATGCGGAAGGTGCAGGAGCAGATTCCGGAGGGCATGTGTGCCAGTGTCTATACCCAACTGTCAGACGTAGAAGAAGAGGTGAACGGAATCCTCACCTATGACAGGGAGATCAATAAGATAGCGCAGCCTTAAAGCTGCGCTATAAATCTTTTCACATTATCCGTAATATCCCCATGAAAAACCGCCGAACCGGATACGATCACATTGGCGCCCGCTTCCAGCACAACATGGGCATTATCCTGACCGACTCCTCCATCCACCTGAATGTCCAGGTTAAGGCTCAGCTCATCGGCCATCTCTCTGGCCTGTCTGATGCGTTCCGTCGATTCTTGTATATACTTCTGACCACCGAATCCCGGCTCAACCGTCATCACCAACAGCATATCCAGCTTCGGCAGATATTTCCTGACAGCCTCGACCGGTGTCTTTGGCTTGATGGACATCCCTGCCCGGCAGCCAAGCGCATGGATCTGATCGATCAGCTCATCCGCATCCTCGGTCGCCTCCAGGTGGAACGTAATGCTGTCTGCTCCGCACTCTTTAAACTGCTTCACATAGCGTTCCGGTTCCACGATCATCAGATGTACATCAAACACTCTGTCCGTCACCTTACGGATCGACTGAATAAGAGGCATCCCAAAAGAAATTGACGGCACAAATACGCCGTCCATCACATCAATATGGATATACTCTGCTCCCGCCTCGGAAGCCTCCCTGATCTGTTCCCCCAGATTAGCAAAATCCGCTGCCAGAATAGAAGGGGACAGAATATTTTTCCTTACAAATTTTTCAGACATTATCCTGTTTCCTTATCGTCTCAGCCACCGCCGCAGCGATGGCTGAGTATATCATTACCATGCAGACTGACTGCATTTTATTTCACAAAATTCTTCACCGACTCGTAAATTCCCTTGCCGTCCAGTCCGTATTTCTCAACCAGCGCGCCTGCAGGGCCTGACTCGCCGAACACATCCTGCATACCGATCTTCAGAACAGGCGTCGGGCACTTCGCACATAAGCAGTCGCACACTGCACTGCCAAGTCCGCCGATCACGGAATGCTCTTCCGCCGTCACCACCTTGCCGGTCTTCTTCGCGGATGCCACCACAAGTTCTTCATCCAGAGGCTTGATCGTATGGATATTGATCACCTCGGCGCTGATACCGTCCGCTTCCAGCATCTGCGCCGCTTCCAGTGCGGAAGCCACCGTGATGCCGCTGGCGATGATGGTCACGTCCTTGCCTTCTCTGAGGAGTACGCCCTTACCCAGCTCAAACTTGTAATCCGGCCTGTCATTGATCACCGGCACGGCCGCACGGCCAAAACGCAGATATACGGGACCCTCAAATTCGATCGCCGCCCGCACGGCTGCCTTCGCTTCCACATCATCCGAAGGAACGACTACCGTCATGCCAGGAACCGTCCTCATCAGCGCCACATCCTCGTTACACTGATGGGTCGCGCCGTCCTCACCTACCGTGATACCGGCATGGGTCGCGCCGATCTTCACGTTCAGATGGGGATAACCGATGGAGTTACGAACCTGCTCGAAGTTCCTTCCCGCCGCAAACATGGCGAAGGAACTAATAAAAGGAATCTTGCCGCAGGTAGCCAGTCCTGCCGCAATACCCGTCATATTACACTCTGCGATACCGCAGTCAACATGGCGGTCCGGAAATGCCTTCTTGAACACGCCGGTCTTGGTAGCGCCTGCAAGGTCTGCATCCAGGACTACCAGATTCGGGAAATCAGCACCACACTCAGCAAGTGCATTACCATAACTTTCGCGCGTAGCGATCTTCTTAACATCTGCCATTAGTTTGCACCTCCTAATTCTTCACCGATCTTCGTAAGATCTGCCATCGCAACCGCATACTCCTCGTCATTGGGAGCCTTGCCATGCCAGCCGGCACTGTTCTCCATGAAGGAAACGCCCTTACCCTTAACCGTCTTACAGATAATGGCCGTCGGCATACCCTTGGTCGCCCTGGCCTCCTTAAATGCCGCGTCGATCTGATCGAAATCATTGCCGTCTATATTGATCACATGGAAATTGAATGCCTCGAACTTCTTGTCGATCGGGTAAGGAGAACATACGTCATCGATCTTACCGTCGATCTGCAGACCGTTATTATCTACGATCACAACCAGGTTATCCAACTTACGGTGTCCCGCAAACATGGAAGCCTCCCAAACCTGTCCTTCCTGAATCTCACCGTCGCCGAGCAACGTATATACTCTGTAATCCTTATTATCCATCTTAGCTGCCAGAGCCATGCCTACAGCCGCAGAAATGCCCTGTCCCAGAGAACCGGACGACATATCCACACCGGGTGTCTCCTGCATACAGGGATGCCCCTGCAGATAGGAACCCAGATGACGCAGCGTGGGCAGATCCTCCACCGGGAAATAGCCTCTGTTCGCCAATGTAGAATACAGGCCCGGAGCCGTATGTCCCTTGGAAAGCACGAAGCGGTCTCTGTCTGCCTTCTTCGGATCCTTCGGGTCCACATTCATCTCTTCGAAATAGAGATATGTAAACAGATCCGCCGCGGATAAAGAGCCGCCCGGATGTCCCGCCTTAGCGCCGTGCACCGCGGTGACGATTCCCTTGCGAACTTCATTAGCTGTTTTCTGTAACTCTAATTTGTTCATCTCTAACCTCCGTCTGAAAATAAAATGGTCTGAAAAAGTATTCTTGTGACAGGAAAGTCAGGCTTTTCAACCTGACTCTCCTACTCAAAGCGACTTTTGTTTTATTGCAGCTGAAAGCCACCCTTACAATTTCACTGTTATTGTAGCACAAATATTGACAAGTCTCCATAGAAATTTTAATTTTTTTCTATTTTTTTGTTAAAAATCTAAAAATTTTCATTTTTTGTCAGATTTCGGCTATTTCCCCTGCCCATAATAAGCATTTGCACCGTGCTTTCTGTAGTAATGCTTATCCTGCAGCTCCTGGGGCGCCGGCTGGATCCTGGCCTCGATCGTCTCCGCGCGGTAAGCCATCTTGGCCACCTCTTCCAGAACGACCGCGTTGTGCACCGCCTCGTGGGCATCCTTACCCCATGCAAAAGGGCCGTGATTCTTGCACAGCACTGCCGGAACCGCCTCCGGGTCCTTCCCCATTCTCGCAAACTCGCTGACGATCAGAAGCCCCGTATTCTTCTCGTAAGCTTCCTCGATCTCCTCCGCATTCAGGCATCGCAGGCAGGGGATCTCCCCATAGAAATAATCCGCATGGGTCGTCCCGTAGCAGGGAATGCTGCGCCCCGCCTGCGCCCAGCTGGTCGCATAAGACGAATGGGTATGTACCACGCCGCCGATCTCCTGATATGCCTTATACAGTTCCACATGCGTGGCCGTATCGGAAGAGGGATTATACCTGCCCTCCACCTTATTGCCGTAAAGATCCACCAACACCATATCTTCCGGCGTCAGCTTGTCATAGTCCACACCGCTGGGCTTAATCGCGAAGATACCGCTCTCCCTGTCGATCTCACTGACATTTCCCCAGGTAAAAGTGACCAGACCGTACTTAGGAAGGAGCATGTTCGCTTCGTAGACCCGTTTCTTTAATTCCTCCAACATTTTACTTTGTCACACCTTTCTCTTTCTTGTTATCCTTTTCTTTCTTCCCGTTCCGACAGGATGCTGCAGTATCCTGAATACCACAACCGCCTCAATATCGAAGCGCTCCTAAATGCTCTCCACGGCCGCTCTCTCGATCGCAAGCCCTGCGCTGTAGCGCTTCATGAAGGCGTCGAATCCCTGAACGTCCTTCTCCACCGGCTCCAGCTTCTCGCCCTTCTGACCGGCGAATACCTTGCTGTCCAGGAACTGCGCAAGGCTCTCGTCTGCCTCCTTGTTGACCATGTAGGAAGCGAGCAGTGCGATTCCCCACGCGCCGCCTTCGCCCGCCGTCTCCATCACGCTCACCGGCGCGTTCATCGCCGCTGCCAGGATACTCTGTCCCACGCCCTTGGTCTTGAAGAGTCCGCCGTGGCCCAGGATCTCATCCACCTGCACTTCCTCTTCCCGGAACAGGATATCGAATCCGGTCTTCAGCGCACCGAGAGACGTGAAGAGATGCACTCTCATAAAGTTGGCCAGATCAAACTTCGCATCCGGTGTGCGAACAAACAGCGGACGGCCCTCGTTAAAACCGGTCACATGCTCGCCCGAGAAATAATTGTACGCCAGCAGTCCGCCGCAGTCGTCGTCACCCTCCAGTGCCTTGCGGTAGAGATTCCCATACAGCTCGTTTCTGTCCACCTTCTGGCCCATCAGCTCCGAGTACTCCGCAAAGAGATTCACCCAGGCATTCAGGTCCGAAGTGCAGTTATTACAGTGCACCATCGCCACCAGGCTGCCGTCCGGCGTGGTCACCAGGTCGATGGCGTCATAGACCTTCGACAGCTCCTTCTCCAACACGATCATACCGAACACGCTGGTGCCGGCAGATACGTTACCGGTACGCTTGGCCACACTGTTGGTCGCCGCCATGCCTGTGCCCGCATCGCCTTCCGCCGGGCAGACAGGCACTCCCGCTTCCAAAGTCCCCGTAGGATCCAACAGCTTCGCGCCCTCCTGTGTCAGCGCGCCCGCCTGCTGTCCCGCCGTGTAGACTGCCGGCAGAACCTCCTGCACCTTCCACGCATAGCCTTTGTCTGCCACTGCATCGTTAAACTGTTCCATCATCTTCCCGTTAAACTGCCCGGTAGCGATATCGATGGGGAACATACCCGATGCCTCGCCCACGCCAACGATCTTCTCGCCCGTCAGCTTCCAGTGGATATAACCCGCCAGCGTGATCACGAACTTTAAGTCCGCCACATGCTCTTCCCCGTTGAGAATCGCCTGATAGAGATGTGCGATCGTCCATCTCTGGGGAATGTGATACCGGAACAGCTCCGTCAGCTTATTGGATCCCTCCTCGGTGATCGTATTCCGCCAGGTGCGGAAAGGAACCATCAGCTCGTCCTTCTCGTTAAATGCCATATAGCCATGCATCATGGCGCTGAATCCGATGGCCCCCAGCTTCGTAAGCTTCTCGCCGTACTGCGACTGCACATCCTCCGTCAGCTTCCGGTAACAGTCCTGCAGTCCCGTCCAGATGTCCTCCAGGCTGTAGGTCCAGATTCCGTTCTCCAGCCTGTTCTCCCAGTCATGTGCCCCCGACGCGATGGGCTGATTCTTCTCATCCACCAACACCGCCTTGATCCTGGTCGATCCGAACTCGATGCCCAGGATCGCCTTACCGCTGGCAATACATTCTTTTGCTCCCATACCATACCTCCGTTTTCATTCATTTGTTATTACTATACTACATCTGCTACCCTGATACAACTTTGCCGTTATCCTTTAGACCCAAGGCCTTCTGCTAACGCCTCTTACCGGTTTCATTTTATCACTCCTACAGAGTCTTTTGCAAGGAAATGTATATGTTTTCTTAAAATATTTTACAATATTATAAATAACATCTGCAATACTGTTCCATTACTATTTCTTCTGCGCCATTCATATAATAAGAACAAACCCAACTGACAGGTATTGCCTTGAAACGCCATTTATCTTTCAAACAATGGGCTGCGGCCCTGCTCCTTTTTGCAGGCTTTAGCGCTGCAACTTTTTACTGTTATCATTCAGGTCACGCGGATGCCCGCTTCGAACGGTTTGCGGAAGGTTTTTTCCTCGAAGAGCTGCAGGCCAACCCGATCCATTTCCACTATTCCATCGACGATCCGGACGCCTGGCATGTCGACGAAGCCAGTCTGAAACTACCCGTTTACCATGCCGGCGAAGCCGCGAACAATGTCTATGCCCTGTCCTCCTTGTCTGAAGATCTGGCAGAAATTGATCCGGCAAAACTCTCCGAAGCGAACCGCTCTCTCCACGGGCTTCTGCGTTCTTACCTGAATGCCGCGGCCCATACCGCCGCCTACCCTTATTTCTCAGAGCCCCTGTCGCCCTCCTCCGGCACACCCTCGGAACTGCCGATCCTGTTGGCGGAATACCGGCTGGATACTCCCGAGGACATAGAGCTCTACCTGACCATCCTAAATCAGATCCCGGCATACTTCGAGGGCCTTATCGTGTTTGAGCAGGAAAAGGCGGCGGCCGGACTTTTCATGTCGGATGCCACGGCAGATAAAGTCATAAAGCAATGCACTGATCTGATGAATATGGAGCAGTTGGAGAACAACGCTCATTTTCTCGAGCAGACTTTCACCCAGAGGCTTGATGCACTCCGGGAAGCCGGTCTGATCACCGGGCAGGAAGCTCTGGCCTATGAAGCGGAAAATAACAGACTGCTGACCACTGTCGTCGCCCCCGCTTATGACTATCTGGCCGACGAGCTGACCCTGTTAAAAGGAAGCGGCAAGGACACCTGCGGACTGGCGCGATACGAAGGCGGACGGGATTATTATACGGCTCTTTTGCGGATGCAGACCGGCTCTGTGCGGGACATCGACGAGATCAAACAGCTGCTCTATCATGATCTGCGATCCAACTATGAGCAGCTGGCCGCCCTGCTTGCCGGAAATCCGGCCCTGAAAGAGCAGTTTCTAAAGGAACAGTCACTGCTGCCCCAGATGACACCGGAAGAGATGCTTACATTTCTGGAGGCGGCGATCCGCCAAAGCTTCCCTGCCATCCCGGAAGCCGAAGGCGACGCACCGGTGCAGTGCACCGTCAAATATGTCGATGAGAGCCTTGCGCCCTACACCGCCCCGGCCTTCTATATGACGCCGCCCATGGACAATGTGTGGAACAATACTGTCTATATCAATACACTGGATACCCAGGGTGATATCTCTCTCTTCACCACACTGGCCCATGAGGGCTACCCGGGCCATCTCTACCAGACACTGTACAGTCAGCAGTTCTGGGAGCGTTCCGGTATCACGCCGCTGCGCAGCGTCCTCTACTATGGCGGTTTCGTGGAAGGATGGGCCATGTACGCGGAACTCTCCTCCTACGACTACGCCGTCAGGCTGGCCCGGGAAGACCACCCGGAAGCCGCGGACTACTACCGCCTGTGCCGTCTGGACCGGCAGATTCAGCTGTGCCTGTACGCCCTTCTGGACATTTTTATCCATTATGACGCCGCAACCCTGGAAAACGTACAGAGCATTCTCTCCTCTTTTGGGGTTGCGAACCCGGAGACCATGGCGGCGATCTATTCCTATATCGCCGAAGAACCCTGCAACTATCCGAAATACTATCTGGGATATCTGGAGATTATGGAATTAAAAAAGCAGGCCGCCGCCCTCTGGGGCGAAAACGACTCTGCCTTCCTCTATCGTTTCCATTGCTTCCTGTTAGAAAACGGTCCCGCAGATTTCGGGACATTGACCAAATTACTGTACAATTCCTAAAAGCTACTGTGGAAAAACTGGTCCAGCTTCACCAGCGCCTTCTCCAATACCACCTGCTCTTCCATCGACAGCTCCGTGACGATAGCCTCTATCATCTGTTCATGGAACCGCTGGTGGTGGAGATAGGCTTTCCGGCCCTTTTCCGACAAAGAGATCAGCACCACACGCCTGTCTTCCTCACTCCTGACCCGCTCCACATACCCCTTCTTTACAAGGCTGTTGACTGATATAGTCAGCGTACCTGTAGTCACACCGAGAGACCGGGCCACGCTCGTCATATTTCTGGCCCCCTCCATGTCGATCGCCTCGATCACATGCATATCATTGGCCGTTACATCTTTATATTCTCCGCTGCAGATCGCCCGCTCCTCTATGATATTGATATTGCGGAACAGCTTCACCAGCACCTCATTTAACATATGATTAATGTTCATTTCTACCCCTAACAATGGAAATTACCGACTATCCCTGCACGCCACGCACTACTGTTATTCTAGCAAAGATTAATTTGATAGTCAAATTAGTCCTGTAGCAACGGCAGTTGTCTTGTAACTATTCAGTCTTCGGCTTCATAGTTACTGAATCCGGCCTATTCCAAGTTTGCCTTCGACAAAGAGGCCGGATTCTTCTCAACCTTTATGCGTTCTCACGGACTTTGCAGCAAGTGCAAAGTCCTGGGCTGAACTGTTACGTTGTCTTCAGACAACTATTCTTCTTCCAGCATACTGTCCACATAGCCCCTGTCCCAGAGCAGAATATGCAGCTTCTTCGCCGCATCCACCGCCGGTGCCGTAAAATACTGATTGGTCATCACCGCGCCTACCATACAGCCGTAATAATCTTTACCCGCATACGTTCGCAGGACGGCATCCACACCTACCGGTCCGTTATAGCGCTTACACTGTACCGCATAAGTCACGCCCTCCTTCTCCGCTAGAATATCCACCCCGAAATCTCCGCTGCCACGGGTCACTTCCACTTCCACAAATCCCTGCTTCTCCAGCAAGTCCGCACAATAATATTCAAAATCATGTCCTTCCATTTCATCCATCATGCCTATCCGGCGATTGCGGCGGATATTGCGGATGACAAATACAACTGCCGCCGTAAACAAGGTCAGCAGAATCATACTTCCTATTATGGTAAGAATAATCGTCAGACTGGTCTGTTGCATTATTTCCCCTCTGTATGCTCAGCGCAGCAAGTGCGCAGAGCTGTTGCCATAGTCTTTCTTTTCAGCGCAGCAGGTGTGCAGAGCTACCTGTGGATGTTCTCTTTTCATACTTACGTGCTTTCCATTATACTACCGGATTTGGCTGCTTACCATGAAAATCTGCGGTAACGGTTCAACTATGATGGGGGCTGAACCGTTACCGTCTGTGTAACATTTTCCGAGTAGTACTGGACAAAGACCGGCTCATTATTGTATCATCTTAATTATATACGCAGTGAACAACAGGAAACACGCCCTTTATTCACTGAAAATAGCAAAGCAAAATAAGCAAAACAGCTTACCCCCAGAAGGAGTATTTCATGAAAAAATGTAAAACAGTCCTCTCCGTCTTACTGATCCTTGCCCTGATCACTGCATGTGGAAAAGAGGGCACGGCAGACGGCGCTTCCGCCTCCTTTACTTTTCAGGCCACGGTCCTGGAGGCAGGCGACGCGCAGATCCTGGTAGAACCTGTTTCCGGCTCCGCGGAGCTTTCATCCGCCGACCAGATCTATGTATCCAATCCGGATGCAGTCGCGTTACAGGTGGGAGACGTGGTTGAGATTACGTATGACGGCAGTATCATGGAAACCTACCCGGCACAGCTGGGAGAAGTATACAGCATCGAGATCGTGGCGCAGGAATAGGATATTCTGCGCCGCTTTACAATTTATGACAAATATTCTAACAATTTGCAATTATAAAATTTATTTTATAATTTCTTTCTTTTTTCTTTCGATATTTGACACATCCCATTCACAATTCCACTGTATAGTATTACTTGTAGTTGGGGAATACATAACAAACATGACTATTCTGACCTACATAATAATGGAGCCGCCGGTGCTGGCTTGGTGTCGATCGGCTTCGACTAAACATAACAGCTGCATTCCATGCAAATGCACTGTTGACATATATTTGAGTTTACACATTTCTATCCTTCTCACACAGAAAAACAGCACTCCTTGATGGGGTGCTGTTTTTCCGTGCTGTTCTGTCAGCTGTTTCGTGTTCTGTTTTTCTCCTCTGCCGCACTTTTGCTAAACCAGCATCCCCGCCAGAATAATACTCGCCGCGATTCCCGCAAACGTAGAAAGCAGCGCCCCTTTGAGCGTATATCTGGTCTTCGTCACCTTAGCCGCCAGAAAATAAACCGACATCGTATAGAAGATCGTCTCCGTACAGCTCATCATGATCGAAGTAGTCAGGCCAATCAGGGAATCCGGCCCATGATTCTTAAAGATATCCAGTACCAGTCCCGTGGCCGCGGAGGAGGAAAACATCTTAATAAGCATAAGCGGCACCAGTTCCGAAGAAAAGCCCATCCTGGCCGCAGCCCCGGAAAAAAGCCCGCCCACGAAATCCAGAAAGCCGGACGCGCGCAGCACCCCCACCGCCACCATAAGCCCGATCAGCGTAGGCATGATCTGGATGACCGTGTAAAACCCGTCCTTCGCTCCCTTGATAAAATCCTCATACACATTACTTCTGGCCGCCAGCCCGTAAGCCACAACGTAAAAGATAATGACCGGAATGATAATATTGGATATATTCGATAATACAGCGACCATACTGGACACCTCGCCGGGTTAGAGCAGCCTTATAACAAAGATCCTGTTATCCCATAGATTAAAATAGATTAAAACAGGTTTGCTTTGCAGCTTAATAAAAAAAGGCTGCGCAGATCATTACTACAATCTATGCAGCCTTACCACAGCTTATGTCAGCTTATACATTTATCCTCTTATCTCATCCATACTGAATACCGGCTTCGGCACCCGCCTTTATCGACCCTTACCTTGACGGCTATATTATCCAGTTGGACTATACGGCGGTCAAGGATGTTT
>CANOCU010000093.1 GCA_947564645.1 uncultured Lachnospiraceae bacterium | reverse complement strand
AATTCCTTACTGGCTGTAAGGGATATTAACCATAAATACATTGTAGTAGGAGGTAAGTAATGAAAAAGCGTATTGTATCAACATTACTGGCAGTTGTATTGACAACTTCCATGATTCTGAGCGGCTGTGGAGGTGGCGGGCAGACAGAAACTGCGGCGCCTGCTGAAGATGCAGCGCCTGCGGAAGAGACAGAGGCGGCGCCGGAGTCCGGTGACGCAGAAGCGGCTGAAGGAGAGGAAGCTTCCACGGAGGAAGCGGCAGCAGCGCCGACGGTTTCCCATGACGAGGAACTGACACTTGAGGTTTATGACGTGGCAGCAAACTATCAGGGTCTGCAGAGCGGATGGTACGGCAAGATCCTGAAGGATAAGTTCAACATTGTTCTGAACATTATCGCTCCGCAGGTATCCGGTGACGGCGAGGCACTGTATCAGACCAGAACGGCTTCCGGCAATCTGGGAGACATCATCCTGCTTGATAACGCAGACATGCTGGAATGTATCGACGTAGGTCTTGTTGCCGACATGAGCGCAGAGATCAAGAGCTATCCGAATCTGATGAGATACTGGGAACAGATCGAGAAGTTCAATGCAAGTATTGGCGACGGAATCTGGGCGATCCCGACAGAGATGAATACCAACGGACCGACGGCCTATATGGCTGAGACGGTGTCTTCCATGCCGAGAATCCCGTGGGATTTCTATACGGAGCTTGGACGTCCTGAGCTGAACACGTTAGACGACCTGATCCAGGTACTGGTAGATATGCAGGCGGCACATCCCACCAACGAGGCAGGCGACAAGGCTTACGGTATGACCCTGTGGAAAGACTGGGACAGCACATCCATCGAGAATGTTAACCAGCTGACGAAATGGTACGGCCAGGAAGTCAACGGCTCCGTTCTGATCGGCTCCGATCATTCCATCGTACCGTTGACTGACAAGAACGGCGCATACTATAAGATGCTCCACTTCTACTTCGATGCAAACCAGAACGGTATCGTTGACCCGGATTCCGCTACACAGGACTGGACGTCCGCGAACGATAAGATGAAGCAGAAGAGAACCTATCTGGTATGGAACAACTGGATGCAGGGATTCACCAACTCTCCTGAGAACGGTGAGAAGGGCGCTAACTATATGGGTATGCCGATCGCTGACATGACGGTATTCCAGACTTCCGATTACTATTACGGCAGCGGCCGTGTATTCGGTATCGGTTCCCAGGTAGACGATGAGAAGAAAGCCCGTATCATGGAGTTCCTTGACTGGCTGGCATCTCCGGAAGGATGTACGGTTCAGCATGCCGGTGACGAAGGCATTATCTATACGGTAAATGACGACGGTACTTATACGCTGACAGAGGACGGCTACAACAGATTTACGACAGAGATCATGATCCCCGAAGAGCTGGGCGGCGGTAACTGGACAGACGGTAACAACCAGGTGAACCAGTGGATCGTGCAGGGCTATGACACGAACCCTGTTACAGGCGAGAGCTATGTGCCGGATCTGTGGGCATCTTACCTGGAGAAGAACAATACCAAGACCAACAAAGAGTGGAAAGAGCTGTACGGCGCAGAGAACGAGGTTGAGTATCTGCAGGATAACGGCATGATGACTCCGGTACCAAGCATTAATATGTCTCTTGCGATCGACACGACAGATATCGGTCTGATCCGCAGCCAGTGTAAGACGATCGTATGTGACTCTTCCTGGAAAGCGATCTTTGCGGCAGACGAGGCAGCATTCGACGCGATCTGGGATGACATGTGCGCACAGCTGGAAGGCTTCGGCTGGAACGATCTGGTAGCCTTCGATACAGAGAAATATCAGCCTGTTATCGATGCAAGAAAAGCAGTGAATTAAGCAGAACAACAGAATATGCTAAGGAAGTTACAACGAAAAGAATGACATTGACAGGGGGCAGCGTAGTCTGCCCCCTGTTTTTTTGATATACAAATGTGTTTAACGATATATGTGCAATTTTGCGGGTATAACAGGTTAAGAAGACAATAATTGAAAGCAAACTGCCTACTTTTTTTAACTTTTAACTGATTTTTATTGACATTATACCGGGGAGGGGGTAAAATAACAATACAAACTTGTTTAGCGTTAAACAAACACAACAGCCCTTGGAGAGGGGCTCTAATCACTACTACAATGATTATGAAGGAGTTGAAAGTTAAATGATGAGATTGTGGAAAAGAGGCGCAGCAGTTCTGCTTGCCTGTCTGACAGCGGCCAGTCTGGCAGCATGTGGTGGTAATACAGATTCTTCCGGGGACAGCGGCAATACTTCTGGTGATAGTAATGCTTCGGGCAGCGAAAGTGCAGGAGGAGCTGCGGATAATGGTGAGATCGTAAAACTGGTGGTCTGGGGAGTCGGAACGGCAGACACGGAAGACTGTAATGAGGTCGCGGCAGCGGTCAGCGAGATCACACGTGAGAAGATCGGTGTGGAGATCGAACTGGTTCGTGGTCAGGATGCAGAGCAGATCAATCTTGCGCTTTCTTCCGGCGAACCTATCGATTTGTTGAACTATAATAATGTGAACGGCCAGCTGGCTACGATCGTACGTAACAGCTATGCCACAGGTTTGGATGAACTTGTAGAACAGTATGGTCAGGGAGCGTTGGAAGTGATCAATCCTGTGGATCTGGATGCCTGCCGTTTCGGCGGAGTACTGTATGCGCTTCCCGATATGAAAGATACATCCCACTCGGCCGGTTTTTCCATGCGGAAGGATATCGTAGATGAGTTGGGCATCACTGTTCCTGAAATGGGTACATATGATGATATGTATGAAATCTTAAAGAAGGTTCACGAAGCGTATCCCGACATGTATCCTCTGGTTCCTACCTGGGCCGGAGGCGGTATGCAGGAGTCATTCCCGGTAGATCCGCTGGGAGATAATATGGGAGTTCTGGAGAATGCATTTGACGACAGTACAGAAGTTGTCAATTATTATGCAATGGACAGTTATCGGGAATTCTGTGAGATGATGTACAAATGGAATCAGGAAGGGCTGATTATGCCGGATGCTACTACAACTACAGAGAATAACCTGCTTTCCGGCAATGGTTTTGCCATGTTCGAGAACTGGAAACCTGGTAAGGAATTTGAGAACTATAAATCCACAGGTAAGGAAGTCGTATTCATGAAGGTAGTTGAGCCTTATAAATTTACTGACTGCTCCAATGGTAATTCCTTCATCATCCCATTTTCATCCCCGCATCCTGAGAAGGCTATGGAACTGTGGAATCTGATGTACACAGACCCTGAAGTGTCCAATCTGCTTATTAATGGTATTGAAGGCAAACACTGGGTATACACCGACGACTCCAAGACTACTATCACAACTCCTGAAGGTGTAGATCCCAATGCAAGCGGCTATTCTTCCGTTGACTGGTCTTGGCCGAACCAGCAGATCACGCCTGTTTGGGAAGGCACGGATACCGATCTGTGGGAACAGCTTAATAAGTTTAATAATGAGGGACATCCCAGTCCGGCACATGGTTTTTCCTGGGACAGCAGTTCTGTAATGAATCAGGTTACTGCCTGCAATAATGTAATTTCATCTTATCATACGGCTCTGCGTTGGGGCACTATGGATCCTGCGGAGAATTTGCCGAAATTTATTTCCGAACTGGAAGCTGCAGGTATGGATGAGATCATTGCCGAGAAGCAGAGACAGTTGGATGAATTCCTTGCCAACAAACAATAAGAGCTGAAGAGTTGTATAATTGATCCTATTGGAAAGATAAGGCGGGTATGGGAAATTCCCAGCCCGCTTTCTCCTTACATTGTAAATTTTATGGAGGAATAAATATGAAGAAATTCGGAAAAACGATGAAACGCTTCTGGCCCCTTTATCTGATGTTTATGCCCGGCGTGATTTTCCTGTTTATCAATTGTTATATTCCCATGTTTGGTATTCAGATTGCCTTTCGGCAGTATAATGCGAGGGATGGCATTTATGGCAGCCCGTGGTGCGGATTAAGTAATTTTGAGTTTTTGTTCCGAACAAGCGATGCCTTTGTTATGATCCGAAATACGCTTCTGTATAATCTGGTGTTTATTGCTTTGGGCACCGTGTTGGCGGTTGCCATAGCGATCATCCTCAATGAAGTCCGCAATAAAAGAGCAAAACAGTTGTACCAGACAATTATTCTGATCCCGTATCTGATCTCGATGGTCATTGTCAGTTATCTGGCATTTGCTTTTTTAAGCAGTGGTAACGGTTATATCAACAACTCTCTTCTGGCAGCTTTGGGCAAGGAGCCGATTGACTGGTATAACACACCGAAATACTGGCCGGTCATCCTGGTCATTATTAACGTCTGGAAAAACCTGGGATATAACATGATTCTGTATTATGCTACTATCTGCGGCATTGACCATACTTTATATGAGGCAGCTGTAGTGGACGGAGCCAACCGCTGGCAGCAGATTCGGAACGTAACGCTGCCCAGTCTGCGGTCTACAATCATTATTTTAACATTGATGGCTCTGGGCGGTATCTTCCGGTCGGATTTCGGTCTGTTCTATCAGGTGCCCCAGAATTCAGGTCCTCTGATCAGCGTGACGCAGACCATTGACACATATGTGTACCGCGGCCTGATGCAGACCAACAATATCGGTATGTCTTCTGCAGCCGGTGTATATCAGTCCATTGTTGGATTTGTTCTGGTGGTAACTGCTAACTTTATTGTCCGCAAGGTGGACAGTGAAAGTTCTCTGTTTTAAAAAGGAGGTATAAATTATGGTAGAAAAGGGAAAAGGGTTTCAGATTTTTGCCCATATTTTGTTTGTCATTCTCGTTATTTGTGCGTTGGCGCCTTTTATACTGTTGCTTATGTCCTCCCTTACGGAGGAGCAGACGCTGGTTACCAACGGTTACAGTTTCTTTCCTGAAAAATTCAGTACCTATGCATACGAATATTTGATGACGAAATCATCCGCGGTGATTCGTGGTTATGGCATTTCCTTTTTGGTAACGATAGTAGGTACGCTATGTAATCTGCTGTTCACTACCCTGTATGCCTATCCTCTTTCCAGGAGAGAACTGCCGGGGCGCAATATTTTTGCTTTTTATCTGTTTTTCACCATGCTGTTTTCCGGTGGTTTGGTACCCTCTTATTTGATGTGGACGCAGACTTTCCATATCCGTAATACTATATTTGCGCTGTTGATTCCGAACTTGTTGATGAGCGCTTTTAATGTCATTATGATGCGTACATATTTTACATCCAATATTCCGGATGCCGTTGTTGAGGCGGCGAGGGTTGACGGTGCAAGTGAGTTTAAGATCCTTTTCGGTATTGTGCTGCCCATGGCTCTTCCGATCATCGCTACGATCGGCTTGTTAGTCGGATTGGCCTATTGGAATGACTGGATGAACGGTCTGTATTATCTCAATGATGACCGGATGTTCAGTATTCAGGTATTGCTGATGAATATTCAGCGGGATCTTGATTCCCTGCGGCAGCAAGCACAGTCTGGCGGAAGTGTGAACACGGCTAATCTGCCATCAACTTCCGTCCGTATGGCGTTGACGGTTATGGGTGTCCTGCCGATTATGATCGTTTATCCTTTTGTACAGCAGTATTTTGTCAAAGGTATTGCCATCGGTGCAGTGAAAGGATGATCGTTTTATAGCCCGAAAGTTGTTTTCAGATTTGATAAAGTGCTGCAGATTCACTATTTGGGGATTTGCAGCACTTCAGTCACAAAAATAGATACAGGTACATGAAAAATGTGGATTATTAATGATGCACAGGAGAAGTTTGGAGGAATATTGCAGGCGCAGCCGGCAATATTACATCGAGGTAAAAATGGAAATGAAAGAAAACAGACATTATCAGATCGACACAGACAGCAGAATGCCTTTTCATAATCGTGTCGATCATTGTATCGGGACAGGCAGGATGGGGTTGGCTTTACAGAAGGAGTATCTGGATCAGCTTAAGCTTGTGCAGGAAGAGATCGGATTCCGGCACATCCGCGGACATGGCCTTTTTTCGGATGATATGGCGATCTATCAGGAGTATGAGGACGCGTCCGGCGTAAAAAGAGCGGAATACAATTTTACTTATTTGGATCTGGTGATGGACAGCTACAGAGAACTGGGGCTTCGTCCGTTTCTGGAACTGGGATTTATGCCGGATAAAATGGCCTCCGGAGAGCAGACGATTTTTTACTGGAAGGGGAATACCACGCCGCCGAGAAGCTATGAAGCATGGTGCGACATGGTGACGGCCACGCTGCGGCATCTGATGGAGCGTTATGGGGAGGACGAGGTAGTAAACTGGCCGATCGAGGTATGGAACGAGCCCAATCTGCCGGGCTTCTGGAAGGATGCGGATATGCAGGAGTATTTTAAGCTGTTTCGGTATACTTTCCGGGCGGTCAAGAGCCTGGATCCGCGCTTCCGCGTGGGCGGACCGGCGATCTGCGGCGTCCAGGATGAACTCTGGATCAGGGAATTTCTGAATTTCTGCAGACAGGAGGAGATCAAGCCGGATTTCGTGACCAGACATCACTATACGACGGAACTGCCGGAGCATGTGGGGCACTATGGATATGCGGAACTTACCGATGCAGAGCAGGGCTTTTCCAACCTTCAGAGCACCAGAGACATCATTGACAGCTTTGAGGAGTACAAGGGCACGGAGATCTGCATCACGGAATTTAATACCTCTTATATACCCAATTGTCCGCTGCATGACACCAATCAGAATGCCGCCTATATTGCGCAGCAGTTATCCCGACTGGGAGATGTGAATGAGTCCTATTCCTACTGGACATTCGGCGATATTTTCGAGGAGCAGGGAGTTCCCTTTACACCGTTCCATGGCGGCTTCGGACTGGTAGCCAATGGATGCATTCCCAAACCGACCTTCTGGACATTTAAGTTTTATAAGGACTTGTGCGGGGAATGTGTCCTTAAGACAGAGGATATGGTAATACTCTGTACGAAGGACGGCGGATACCAGGGTATTCTGTGGAATACGACAAGAAAGAGGACCGGACGGGAAATGGAGATCACGATCGATTTCCCGGCAGAGGGAGAACGGGAATATCTGTTTGTCACGAAGACGGTGGACGAGGATACCTGTAATCCATTGCGCTTCTGGCATGATATGGGCGAGCCGTCCCACTTAAGTGAAAGGCAGAAGAGATTGCTCAGGGAGGCGGCAAGGCCGTTTATTGCAGAAAGAAGACTGAAAGCAGCGGGCGGGAATGTGCAGGCTGCCCTGACGGTCAGGGAGCATGGTGTGGTCTGTTTCGAACTCTATCCGGTAACGATGACGGGCGATAGGGGATATGATTACGACAGGGTGATGCAGAAGGATCTGCCGGAAGCGGACAGATCGTGACGGACAGATCGTATTTGTGATCGTATTTGCCCGGGGAACAGGACACGAAGGTGGGGCGGCAGGAATGCCGCCTTGCTTTTTCCTGTTTGTATCGGGGATGGCATTATGATAAGATAGAGTATGGAACATAGAGAGGCGAGGGAGCAACGGCAGAAAATATTTTGGCAGGGAGGCAGATATGGAACAATATGCAAACAGGAAAGCGAGCGCACGGATCCGTGTGGTGGACGAAAACGGGAATGCAGTAAAGAACGCTGCATTCCAGGCGGAACTTACAAATCACGATTTTTTGTTTGGCTGCGGAGCCTTTGACGCGATCCCGCTGACGAATGAGAAAAAGGGAGACGCGTTCTATGAAGAGCGGATGCGCAAATGGCTGGAATTGTATAATTACGGAACCATGTCCTTCTACTGGGGCAGATATGAGGAACAGGAAAACGCTCCGGCATTTGAGAGCCGCATGAATGCGTCCGGATATCTGAAGGAACATGGCAAGACGGTAAAGGGCCATCCTCTGTGCTGGCATACGGTGTGCGCGGACTGGCTGATGAAATATGATAACAAGACGATCCTGGACAAACAGCTGCAGAGGATACACAGAGACATCACCGCCTTCGCGGGGGTGATCGATATGTGGGACGTGATCAACGAAGTGGTCATCATGCCGGAGTTCGACAAATACGACAATGCGATCACCAGGATCTGTAAAGAATACGGGCGTGTCAATCTGGTCCGGGAGGTGTTCGCGGCGGCAAAGGCAGCCAACCCGAAGGCAACGCTTCTGATCAATGATTTTAACTTAAGTGACAGATATGTGAAGCTGATCGATGAATGTCTTGAAGCCGGTGTGCCAATCAGTGCGATCGGCCTGCAGACACACCAGCATCAGGGCTATATGGGCAAAGAGAAGCTGGCGGAGATCCTTGCACGGTTTGAAGGATTCGGGTTGCCGCTGCATTTTACGGAGAATACGTTGGTATCCGGTCATATCATGCCGGCCCATATTGTAGATCTGAACGATTATCAGATTCCTGAATGGCCGACGACGCCGGAGGGAGAAAGACGGCAGGCGGAAGAAATGGAAGACATGTACCGTTTCCTTTTTGCCCATCCCCTGGTAGAAGCGATCACCGGGTGGGACTTCACGGACGGCGCGTGGCTTGGGGCGCCAAGCGGTGTGCTGCGGACGGATAACAGCGAGAAGCCGTCCTACAATATGTTGAAGAAGCTGATCCATGAGGAATGGCATACCGCGGAGAAGATCCGGACGGACGAAAACGGTATAGCGGTTCTTACCGGCTTCAAGGGGACCTATGCCCTGACAGGAGAGAGGGAGTGCGGAAGCTTTCATCTTGACCAGGGGGAAGCGTGTATTACGGTGCGGTGTTCTTCTGAACGATAGACGCGACGGAAGAATGCAGCTTAAGAAGTGGGACGGTTTTCATAGAACGGGAGCATGAGGATGACTAATATTTCCATTGGCAGTCAGAATTTCGAGAAGATCAGAATAACGCAGTCTTTTTATGTAGATAAGACGGATTTTATCAGGGAATGGTGGGAGCAGAACGACGATGTGACGCTCATCACTCGTCCGCGCCGTTTTGGGAAGACCTTGAATATGAGTATGCTGGACTGCTTTTTCTCTGCTAAGTATTCCGGACGAGATGAACTTTTTGAGGGACTTTCCATATGGGAGTATGAGAAGTACCGCGCTATGCAGGGCGCCTATCCGGTGATCTTCTTAAGCTTTGCCGGAGTGAAGGCGAATCAGTTCCGCGGCGCCAGAAACGGCATCGTGAAGGCGCTTGCAAATGCTTATGACGCGCATAAGTACTTAAAAGAGAGCGATGTGCTGAGCCTGGAGGAGAACAGGAACTATGATGCCCTGCGTAATTTTGACAGTGATCCGTCTCCGGACAAAGAAATAGACGAGCAGTTTGTGGCGGGTGCGCTCAACACACTTTCAATGTATCTGGAACGCTATTATGGCAAAAAGGTTCTGATCTTTCTCGATGAATATGATACGCCGCTGCAGGAGGCGTATCTGTCCGGATATTGGGAAGAACTGACTGCTTTGATCCGCAGTATGTTCAACGCCTCTTTTAAGACAAACGCATATCTTGACCGGGCCGTCTTAACCGGGATCACGAGAGTGAGCAAGGAATCGATTTTTTCCGATCTGAACAATCTTGAGGTGATAACGACGACATCGGAGAAATATTGTACTGCCTTTGGATTTACCGAGGAGGAAGTGAAGGCTTCACTGGAACGGTTCGGGCTTGGCGATACTCTGGACAGGGTAAGGTACTGGTATGACGGATTTCGGTTCGGCAGCAGAAAAGATATCTATAATCCCTGGTCCATTACAAAATATCTGGACAGCGGGCAGTTTGCCACATATTGGGCCAATACCAGTTCGAACAATCTGGCAGGCAGCTTCCTCCGGGAGGGGGAACCGGATGTCAAAATGGCGATGGAGGACCTTCTTGCGGGTGGAAGCATACGGACGGCCATCAGCGAGGAAGTCGTGTTTGACCAGCCGGCAGAAAACAGTGCGGCTGTCTGGAGCCTGCTGCTGGCGTCCGGGTATTTGAAGGTAGAGCATATCCTGCATACCGATGATGAAGAAGAGGCAGAGTATCAGCTTTCCCTGACGAATCTTGAAGTCAGGAAGGAATTTGGCAGAATGGTGCGCAGCTGGTTTCAGAAGCCGTCCGCGCGTTACAATGATTTTATCAAAGCGCTGCGAAAGAACGATCTGGATTATATGAACTTATATATGAATAAAATGACGGAGGCTGTGTTCAGCTCCTTTGACGTTGGCAGACGTCCCTCCGAACAGGCGGAACCGGAGCGGTTTTATCATGGGTTTGTGCTGGGGCTCATCGCAGATGCCGGACTGAATTACAGGATCACATCAAACCGGGAGAGCGGCTTCGGAAGATACGATGTGGTCATGGAACCCAGGGACGGCAGGGGGGACGCTTATGTCTTCGAGTTTAAAGTAAAGAATCCGGCAGATGAAACAACGCTTGCGGAAACGGTAAAGAACGCGCTAAAGCAGATTGAGGAGAAGAACTATGACGCAGCGTTGATCGACAGAGGGATTCCGCGCAGGAAGATACGCCATTATGGATTTGCTTTTGAGGGGAAAAAGGTTTTGATCGGGACGTGATATGAGGAGATGAAGGACGTTCATTGATTAAGAGGATTCTGGGAAAGGCGAAATGGAAATAGAAAAAGGGGTTATGTTATGGAAGATTTGGTAACTGAATTAACAGATATGACGTTTCTTGACTGGTCGCAGCGCAAAATGTCGCCGGGCACATGCAGCAAAGATCTGGCGGATGATATGGGAAAGATGGTGCAGATATGAAGCAATACGCGGTGAAAGAAGAACGTTATGGGAATAAAGTCCTGTCGATTCTGACATATGATGAGGATAGAAAAGAGTTTACCATCGATATTCCGGAAGATGTGACGGAGCAGGAAGCGCCATTTATGATGTCGCTGTTCCTGCAACAGGGAATCCGTCATATTGATCCGGAATGGAGTATCAGATGGATCCGGGAGCGGGTAGTCCCAAGCAGCAGGCAGAACATTGGACAGATCCTGCGGGAAAATAATATGCAGGTGTATGACGAATATGCGCTGCTGCTCAAGAATAAGGGCAGGTCTTGTCAGGATGAGTGCTATATCGAGGAGATGTGATCCAGGATTGCTCCGTCACTCGATCATGATCTCTTTCACGGAAATCTTCTTTATTTTGCCGGCATATGCAAACATCAGAATCTCGTAGATTACGATAAAAGCGAGGAGTGAAATAAACATACGGGGAACATCAAACCGGTATGCAGGAATCCCCTCCACATCTTTGAATACGAGATCGACCGTAATGCGGAGTAATGCGTACTGATATACGGTTCCGATCAGGAAGCCGATATAAGATATCGGTCTGTATCCGCCAAGGATTGCCCGGCAGCATTCTTTCTGTGAATAGCCAAAAACCCGCATCATGGCGATCGTCTTTGTATTTCCTTTTATGACTGTCGTGACGGCAAGAAATAATGTGGTAAAGGCCAAAGTGAGACCGATTATGAGCATCATGGCTCCCATCATTTCACTGGACAGATCTTTCATGCTAAGGGACATCTGCGTCATGGAAGAAAAACAAAAGGAGGCAAAAATAATAAAAAATACAAGTGTCTTTTTCGATTTCAGCGTGTTTCTTTTTAACTCTTCTATAAAGGAAAGTCCGCTGTTTCTGTTACCTTTGTGCCTGGGCGGCTTAGACGTGATCTGCAGACTGTCACGCAAAAGCAGCAGCACAGGCGTATGCAGTTTGATCCAGGCGTAGCCGATCGAAAGCATCGCAAAAAACAGAGTCGGCAATATTACGAAATACAACAGAATAGCCGGATGAAAGTGGATCGTTATTTCCGGAAGCATTTTATCCTTGTTTTGCAAAGCATAAAATCTGGGCATTAACAGGAATGCTCCGCCAAAACCGATCGCGGTTCCGATCAATGCACTGCTTCCAAATATCCAGAAGCTTTTGGCGATCTTCAGATTTGAATAGCCTAACGCCTTTAATATACCAAGCTCTTTCTTATGGGTATCAATATAATGCTTGATATAAAACATCAGCATAACGATCGAGGTTAGCAGCAGACAGCCGCCGCTTACAAGACAAACCACCTTTACCGTCGATACCTGAGCATGATAAAAGATCATAGACAGTTCCGAACTTATTTCATTCTTAATAGAGCGAACATCCAGATAGAAGTTCAAAAACATGGTACAGACCAGTACGGCACAGCAGGAGATAATGGAAATGCCGATGAGTTTTGAAGCATTTTTTATTCCGACAAGCATAGGATCACCATCCAATCTCATAAGCGGTTTTCTGCGCTTTATTCTGATAAATATCCGCTATTTTACCGCTGTTCATTCTGATGACGGTATTAGCCATTTCAGCAATATTCAGATTATGTGTTACCATGACGATCGTAAAGCCATACGTGTCTTTCAATCTGCAGATATAGTCCAGTACCTGTCTTCCCGTCCGTTCGTCTAATGCGCCTGTCGGCTCGTCAAGGAACAATACCCGGGGCCTTTTTGCCAATGCTCTTGCGATCGAAACCCGCTGCTGTTCGCCGCCCGAAAGCTCGCCCGGATATTTATGTAGTTTCTCTCCAAGCCCTACTGCTTCGATAATGTTCCTGTAATCCTTATTGCCTGCTAAGTCTGCGCCCATCCGCACATTTTTGTCAACATCCATATTCGGAAGCAGATAGTACTGCTGGAAAATGAATCCGACGTTTTCCTTGCGAAATGACGTTACCTTATCGTCGGGAAGTGATGAGATGTCCGTCTCATCGTATAATACTTTACCGCTGTCAGGGCGTTCAAGTCCCGAGAGCACATTCAGAAAAGTTGACTTCCCCGAACCCGAGGCACCGAGTATCACTACAAAATCCCCATCCGTGATCTCGAGACTGATACCTTGTAATACCTGGAAGCGGCTTTCTCTGTTTCCGTATGATTTTATGATGTCTCTCGCTTTAATCATCGCTTTCGCACTCCTTTATATGTTTCAGAATACTCGTAAATACCTCCGTGATCATTGAACTGATCTCATCGCTTGTAAAGCGGCACATTTTGGTGGCACAAAGCGTTGCAATGCCGTGTGTGTAGATCCAGAGATGATGATAGATCCTTTCCGCCAGAAGCTTACTGATTCCGTATTCGTCTTGAATGGATAAGAGAATTTCTTCATAGCTTTCCTCGATCAACGGAAGCCCACCCGATAAATCCGGCTTCTGCGGCTGCTGCGTCATAAACAGAAGCTGAAAAAGTTTCGGTTCATTGACGGAAAAGAGAATGTATTGCGTTCCTACCCCCTTGAAGGGATGCTCTTCCGCGAAACCTCGGTTCACATATTCTTTATACAGCGATCTTGCAGATTCGATGACGGCCTGCTGAACCTCTTCCATATTTTTGAATACGGTAAAGATCGGTCTTGCCGAACTGCCCAGCCGCAGCCCCAATTCTCTGGAGGTTAAGGCTTCCAATCCATCTGTTCTGACAATGTTTAATGCGGTTTCCGTGATTTCTCTTTTTGTGAATTTTGCTTTTGGCGGCATGTGTTATGTTCTCCATATTAAATCATTTGTTTTGCATCGTACATTTTAAAACGTATGATTTATTATAACCGGAATAAAATGAAAAGTCAATAGGGTGCAATATAGATTTCTTTACAGGAAACAGGTGACAGATGTGCAGTCCCATGGTACAATGATTCGGGCTGTTTAAGCAGGATGATCTGGAAGCCAGGACAGCCGGCAGAGGGGAAATGTATGAGGGTATGGATTGAGGAGGTCTGGATATCATTATGAAATATGACGTTATCATTATCGGTGCAGGGCCGGGCGGGATCTTCACCGCCTACGAACTGCTGCAGCAGGGGCAGGAGCGGAAGATCGCGGTGTTTGAGTCTGGTCATGCGCTTGCCATGCGCCGCTGCCCGATCGACGGGGACAAGGTAAAAAGCTGCGTGCACTGTAAGACTTGTTCGATTATGAGCGGCTTCGGCGGGGCGGGAGCTTTTTCCGACGGGAAATATAATATTACTAATGATTTCGGCGGTACGCTGTATGAATATGTGGGCAGGAAGCAGGCCATCGACCTGATGAAAT
>CANOCU010000092.1 GCA_947564645.1 uncultured Lachnospiraceae bacterium | reverse complement strand
CAAATTGGTATGTTGTTCATACTTATTCCGGGTATGAGAACAAAGTAAAAGCCAATATTGAGAAGACGATCGAGAACAGACATCTGGAAGAGGAGATTCTGGAAGTCAGGGTGCCCATGCAGGATGTCATGGAAATGAAGAATGGCGCGCGCAGGACTGTCCAGAAGAAAATGTTCCCGGGATATGTTCTGATCAATATGGTCATGAATGATGATACATGGTATGTCGTAAGAAATACCAGAGGCGTCACAGGATTTGTCGGTCCGGGAAGTAAGCCGGTGCCTCTTTCCGAGGCAGAGATGAAGCCGCTCGGTATTAAGACGGAGAATGTGAGCGTTGACTTCGCAGAGGGCGATACCATAGCGGTAGTTGCCGGTGTCTGGAAAGACACGATCGGTGTCGTGCAGAGGATTGATTTCGGTAAGCAGACGGCGACGATCAATGTGGAACTGTTCGGCAGAGAGACGCCTGTTGAGATCGGTTTTGCAGAGGTCAGAAGATTATGATCGGTATTTATTCCGCTGCTGCGGATTAGATATACTGTGGGAGTATAATTTCGGCGATGCCGAAATCGAAAGAATCCGCTGATGCAGGATTCTTTCAGGCTACGGAGGCCGGGATCACACGCCCGTACCACATTATTATAGGAGGTGCCATTATGGCAAAGAAAGTTACAGGATATATTAAGTTACAGATTCCTGCTGGTAAAGCAACACCAGCGCCGCCGGTTGGTCCTGCACTTGGACAGCACGGTGTAAACATTGTTGAATTTACGAAACAGTTCAATGCAAGAACAGCCGATAAGGGTGATGTTATCATTCCGGTTGTCATCACGGTTTATGCAGACAGAAGCTTTAGTTTCATCACGAAGACTCCCCCTGCTGCAGTTCTTTTGAAGAAAGCATGCAATATCAAATCCGGTTCGGCAGTTCCTAATAAGACCAAGGTTGCTACGATTTCCAAGGCAAAGCTGCAGGAGATCGCCGAGACCAAGATGCCTGATCTGAATGCTGCAAGCCTTGAGGCGGCTATGAGCATGATCGCCGGAACTGCAAGAAGTATGGGTATCACAGTAGAAGAGTAATGGAGGATTTGACATGAAACATGGTAAGAAATATGCAGAAGCGGCCAAGCTCGTAGATCGTGCTACTCTGTACGATACGGCAGATGCGATCGCTCTGGTAAAGAAGACAGCAACAGCTAAATTTGACGAGACCGTAGAAGTCCATATCAAGACCGGATGTGACGGACGTCATGCAGAACAGCAGGTCCGCGGCGCAGTCGTACTGCCCAACGGCACAGGTAAGACGGTTAAGGTGCTGGTATTCGCGAAAGGTGATAAGTTGGCAGAAGCAGAGGCAGCCGGTGCCGATCATGTAGGCGGCGATGAGCTGATCCCCAGAATCCAGAATGACGGATGGCTGGATTTCGATGTGGTGGTTGCCACACCGGATATGATGGGTGTTGTGGGACGTCTTGGTAAGATCCTTGGTCCTAAAGGTCTGATGCCAAACCCGAAAGCCGGCACGGTTACGATGGATGTGACGAAGGCAGTTAACGATATCAAAGCAGGTAAGATCGAGTACAGACTGGACAAGGCTAATATCATCCATGTTCCGGTAGGCAAGGTTTCTTTCGAGGAATCCAAGCTGCAGGAGAATATTGATGCGTTGATGGAGGCGATCGTTAAGGCAAGACCGTCGGCACTGAAGGGACAGTATTTAAGAAGTATTACATTGGCAACCACTATGGGTCCTGGTGTAAAAGTTAACACGGCAAAATATTAATTTTTATAAAAGAGAAGGATTCCTGTCGGAAACGGTGGGAATCTTTTTTTGAAATGGCTGTTTCGAAAAGCGATGAAGAGGAGATCATGAGAAAGCAAAGGCATAGAAAAAAGTCTAATTTCATACGGCCGTTCTGTATTACGCTTATCCTTGTTGTGATGACTGGCGTTATTGCCATGTTTTCCTATTTGTGGATCATAGAGCCGGCAAGGCCCAGGGACACCAGTCATTTCCAGCTGATGCGGGAGAAGATTGAGGATACGAGTGCAGAGACAGTGCAGGCAGATGAGCAGGAACAGATTGAGGAGATCCTGAATACCAACGATAAATATATGGATATTTTGAGTGACCCCGATTACATGGCAAAGAACAATATCTATGCAAAGGATGCGATTGATCCTGCACGGGTTTCGATCACCTTTGCAGGGGATATCCTTTTTGATCCGGGTTATGCCGTTATGAGTAAGCTGCTGCAAAATGGCGGGAACATAGAGAATGCCATTGCTGCCGACCTGATCGATGAGATGAGAGACGCCGATATTATGGTGGTCAACAATGAATTTCCCTATTCGGACGGAGGCAGTCCGACACCTGAGAAACAGTTTACATTTCGTGCGAAACCTGCGGCAGTCTCGTACCTGAGTGACATCGGGGTTGATCTTGTATCGCTGGCAAATAATCATGCCTATGATTACGGGGAGACGGCCTTTCTGGATACGATGCAGATTCTGCAGGGAGAGGGCATCACTTATATGGGGGCCGGCCGCAATCTGCAGGAAGCACGCAGGCCGGTGTATTATATTATTAATAATATGAAGATCGCTTTTGTGGCGGCGACTCAGATCGAACGTCTGGACAATCCTGATACGAAGGGGGCGACAGACACTTCTGCCGGGGTATTCAGGTGTTGGAACGGCGATAACCTGTTGGAAACTGTCAGAGAAGCCAGAGCTAACAGCGATTTCGTGATCGTATTTCTTCATTGGGGAACCGAGAATACCGAGACGATAGACTGGGCACAGGAGAAGCAGGCGTCGGAAGTGGCAGAAGCGGGAGCCGGCCTGATCATCGGCGCGCATCCGCACTGTCTGCAGCAGATCAGTATGGTCAACGGTGTGCCGGTGGTGTACAGCCTGGGTAATTTCTGGTTTAATTCCAAGACTGTGGATACCGGTATGGTCAGGGCGGAATTGGATGAGAACGGGCTGCAGAGTCTGCAGTTCATTCCCTGTCTGCAGAGCGGCTGCAAGACTTCTCTCGTGCAGGGGGAGGAGAAGAACAGGATTCTCAATTACATGCGCAGCCTGTCTGACGGCGTGCAGATCGACGAAGAAGGATTTATCAAAGATCTATAAAAGATAAAAAAGAGAAAAAAATGAAACTTCTGGCGAGGGCAGATCGTATTATGAACAGATAGCATCATGAGCAGAGTCTATTATTATAGAAGAAAAGGAAAGGGGCGGGTACGTCATGGAAGTCGGAAATAAGAATCCTTTTATCATGGATCAATTTGCAGCATGTTATGCACTTCATGCCGGTCAGGAGAAAAGGGCGGGGGATTTTGACACCGTGCTGGAGAATGAGGAGGAATTGAGGGAGCAGGAGAGAAGCGGGCAGAATGCAGAAACCGATCGCTTCGAGTCTGAAAAAGATGTGGATTACAGGCAGTTTTTGTTGGAAAAGATGGAAGAGATGCGTGCCAATATCAAGAACGGTACGATCCAGCCGAAGATCCAGATCGGCGCCGAGGCTTACACGCAGGAAGAGTGGGAAAAACTGTTGGAGAAGATAGATGCTGCCGAGGACGCGCTGCAAGAACAGATCGAGGCAGAGATCGCAGCAGTCAAAGAGAAAGCCGGAGAAGAAGAGGAGAACTCGGACACAAGGATCATCACCAGGCCGGATGGGGCGCGCATTCTGCTGATCGCTACGCCGTTTGGAGAGATGAGCGTAGAACTTTCGGGGCCGGATGACAGCGCAAAGTACAGCGATGACATACAGAACGATAATCTGGCAGAAAATGTTGAAATGTTGGAAAAGATCAATAATATTTGTGATGAAACGGTTGACAATGCAGGAGACTCTGTGTTATAGTGTCCAAGGTTGCATAACCATGCCGAAGACAGTAGGTGCCGTATATGCGGCGTAAGGATACCGCCTACCGAGGAGAAGAGTGCTATAAGGACACGGCTTTTTGGAATCCTGAAGGGCCATCGTACAGTAGATCTCAACCTTCCTGTCTTCAGGGAGGTTTTTTATCTTTATAGAAAACTCCTGTCGGCGTAAAATCTATAAGGAGGTAAATGTAATGGCAAAGGTTGAACTGAAAAAACCGATCGTAGAAGAGATTTCGGCTACCATTCAGGATGCACAGTCTGTCGTTCTGGTTGATCATCGCGGTCTTACGGTAGAGCAGGACACAGAGCTTCGTAAGCAGCTTCGTGAAGTCGGCATCACCTACAAGGTTTACAAGAACACAATGATGAATTTTGCATTTAAGGGCACGGATTTTGAATCTCTGATTCCTTATCTGGAAGGTCCCAGTGCGCTCGCCGTTTCCAAAGAGGATGCTACGGCGCCCGCCAGAGTACTGTGCAAATTCGCGAAGACAGCTAATGCGCTTGAAGTCAAGGGCGGTGTCGTAGAGGGTACGCTTTATGACGCTAAGGGAATCGAGAATGTTTCCAAGATCCCGTCCAGAGAAGAACTGCTGTCCAGACTGCTTGGCAGTATGCAGTCACCGGTTGCAAATCTGGCTCGCGTACTGAATCAGATTGCGGAGAAGGGCGGCGCATCCGCATGTGAAGCAGCGCCCGCAGCGGAAGAAGCTTCTGCTCCGGCCGGGGAGGCGCCTGCAGCAGAGGAAGCTCCTGCAGAAGCATAAGCAAAGAGTGCAGGATTCTGCACACGAAACAAGGATACAATTGTTGAATAATAGAAAATCATGGAGGTAAAAAATAATGGCAAAGTTATCCACTCAGGAATTTATCGACGCGATCAAAGAGTTGAGCGTATTGGAACTGAATGATCTGGTAAAAGCATGTGAAGAAGAGTTCGGCGTATCTGCAGCAGCAGGTGTAGTCGTTGCAGCAGCAGGCGGAGACGCAGGCGCAGCAGCAGCTGAGGAGAAGACAGAGTTTGACGTAGAGCTGACAGAGGTTGGCCCGAACAAGGTTAAGATCATCAAGGTTGTCCGTGAGGTAACAGGCCTTGGTCTGAAGGAAGCGAAAGACCTGGTAGACAATGCTCCGAAGATGGTGAAGGAAGCTGCATCCAAGGAAGAGGCTGAGGATGTTAAGGCTAAGCTGGAGGCAGAAGGCGCTAAGGTTACTCTGAAATAATTGACAGGATCGATAGAAGTCTGTAAAGACCGTTCATGTCGGGCATGTTTTACACGGCCCGCATGAGCGGTTTTACTGCTTTTTTCATACTTTTTAAGAAAATAATCGTTGACTCGCAAAAAAACTTGTAGTAGAATGGAAAATGCACTATTGTGGTGTGGTATGCTTATTTATATTATAATTTCATATTGATAAGCGATCTGACAAGCAGCAAATCATAAGGAACGGGGTGAAAGTGTCAATGGAAAAGAACAGAATCCGTAAGACTGCAGCCGGCAGAAATACGCGTATGACCTATGCACGACAGAAAGAAGTCCTGGAAATGCCCAATCTGATCGAAGTTCAGAAGAACTCCTACCAGTGGTTTTTGAGGGAAGGACTGAAAGAAGTTTTCGATGATATCTCTCCTATTTCAGATTACAGCGGACACTTGAGTCTGGAGTTTGTAGACTTCGAGTTATGCGAAGAGGACGTGAAGTACTCGATCGAGAAATGCAAAGAGAGAGATGCTACTTACGCGGCGCCTCTTAAGGTTAAGGTTCGCCTGATCAATAAGGAGAAGGACGAGATTACGGAGCATGAGATCTTCATGGGTGACCTGCCGCTGATGACAGCGACCGGCACGTTTGTGATCAACGGCGCTGAGCGTGTCATCGTAAGTCAGCTCGTACGTTCTCCGGGCATTTATTACGGAATCGGACATGACAAGATCGGAAAAAGACTGTTTTCCGCTACCGTTATCCCGAACCGCGGCGCATGGTTAGAGTACGAGACAGACTCTAATGATGTGTTTTACGTGCGCGTGGACAGGACAAGGAAAGTGCCGATCACGGTGCTGATCCGTGCCATGGGTGTCGGTTCTAATGATGAGATCAGAGAATTATTTGGTGAGGAACCGAAGATCGAGGCCAGTTTTGCCAAGGATACTTCCGAGAACTATCAGGAAGGGCTCCTGGAGTTATATAAGAAGATCCGCCCCGGTGAGCCTTTGAGCGTGGAGAGCGCTGAGAGCCTGATCACCGCCATGTTTTTTGACCCCAGAAGATATGATCTTGCTAAAGTCGGCAGATATAAATTCAATAAGAAGTTGATGTTCCGCAACAGGATCAGACGTCATATCCTGGCGGAAGATGTTGTGGATATGACGACCGGAGAACTGCTCGCCAGGGCGGGCGACAAGGTTACCATTGAGATGGCGGATGCCATCCAGAATGCGGCCGTTCCTTATGTGTGGATCCAGATAGAGGAGAAGAATGTCAAAATTCTCTCCAATATGATGGTAGATATCACGAACTTCGTGGACTGTAACCCCAGAGAACTGGGCATCACGGAACTTGTCTATTATCCCGTGCTGCAGCAGATCCTGGAGGAGTACAGCGACGATCCGGAGATGTTGGCAGAGGCGATCCAGAAGAATGTGCATGAGCTGATCCCGAAGCATATTACGAAGGAAGATATCCTTGCTTCCATTAACTATAATATCCATCTGGAATATGGCATCGGTAATGACGATGACATCGACCATCTGGGCAACAGACGTATCCGTGCGGTGGGTGAGCTTTTGCAGAACCAGTACCGGATCGGTCTGTCCAGACTGGAGAGGGTGGTCCGTGAGAGGATGACGACCCATGACGCAGATGAGATCTCGCCGCAGGTTCTGATCAACATCAAACCGGTACAGGCTGCCGTGAAGGAGTTCTTCGGTTCTTCCCAGCTGTCCCAGTTCATGGATCAGAATAACCCTCTCGGCGAGCTGACCCATAAGAGACGTCTCTCTGCCCTGGGGCCGGGCGGTCTGTCCAGGGACCGGGCCGGATTCGAGGTGCGGGACGTACACTATACGCACTATGGCAGAATGTGCCCGATCGAGACGCCGGAAGGTCCGAACATCGGTCTGATCAACTCTCTGGCATCTTATGCGCGCATCAACGAGTATGGATTCGTGGAGGCGCCTTACCGTAAGATCGATAAATCCGATCCGTTAAACCCGCGCGTCACCGAGGAAGTTGTGTATATGACGGCGGACGAGGAGGATAATTACCATATAGCACAGGCATCCGCACCGATCGATGCCGACGGTTATTTTACCCGTAACAATATTTCCGGACGTTTCGAGGAGGAGACCCAGGAATATCCGAAGACCATGTTTGAATATATGGATGTGTCGCCGAAGATGGTATTCTCGGTGGCGACGGCTTTGATCCCGTTCCTGCAGAACGACGACGCCAACCGTGCGCTGATGGGTTCCAACATGCAGAGACAGGCCGTGCCGTTGCTCTTTACGGAGACTCCGGTGGTGGGTACCGGTATGGAGCCGAAGGCGGCCGTGGACTCCGGTGTCTGTGTGGTGGCGAGAAAGGCAGGTACGATTGACTATGTATCGGCGGACCTGATCAGGATGACTTATGACGACGGGGAGAAGGACGAATATCATCTGACCAAATTCTCCCGCAGCAACCAGTCCAACTGTTATAACCAGAAGCCCATCGTGTTCAAGGGCAATCATGTGGCCGAGGGCGAAGTGATCGCGGACGGTCCGTCCACCGAGGGCGGCGAGTTGGCGCTTGGCAAGAACCCGCTGATCGGCTTTATGACCTGGGAAGGTTATAACTACGAGGATGCGGTACTGCTGAGTGAGAGACTGGTGCAGGAGGATGTCTATACCTCCGTACACATTGAAGAATATGAGGCGGAAGCCCGTGACACGAAGCTGGGACCGGAAGAGATCACGAGAGACGTGCCCGGCGTAGGCGATGAGGCGCTGAAGGATCTGGATGACAGAGGTATCATCCGTATCGGCGCGGAGGTTCGTGCCGGCGATATTCTGGTCGGTAAGGTAACGCCCAAGGGAGAGACGGAGCTGACTGCGGAGGAGCGGCTGCTGCGTGCGATCTTCGGCGAGAAGGCCAGAGAGGTAAGGGATACTTCCCTGAAAGTGCCGCACGGTGAATATGGTATTGTCGTGGATGCCAAGGTATTTACGAGGGAGAACGGCGACGAGCTTTCCCCCGGCGTCAATCAGGCGGTCCGCATCTATATTGCACAGAAGAGAAAGATTTCCGTAGGAGATAAGATGGCAGGCCGTCACGGTAACAAGGGTGTGGTTTCCCGCGTACTGCCGGTGGAGGATATGCCTTATCTGCCTAACGGCCGTCCGCTGGATATCGTGCTGAATCCTCTGGGCGTGCCTTCCCGTATGAACATCGGGCAGGTGTTGGAGATCCATCTGTCTCTGGCGGCCAGGGCGCTTGGCTTTAACGTGGCGACACCGGTGTTTGACGGTGCGAAGGAAGACGATATTGCGGACACCTTAAAGCTTGCCAACGATTACGTGAATCTGGAGTGGGAAGAATTTGAGGAGAAGCATAAAGACGATCTGTCGGAGGAGATCATGCAGTATCTCTCCGATAACAGGGAGCACCGCGAGGTGTGGAAAGGCGTGGAGATCTCCAGCGACGGTAAGGTACAGCTGCGGGACGGCAGGACCGGTGAGTATTTCGATTCGCCGGTTACCATCGGCCACATGCATTATCTGAAACTGCATCATCTGGTAGATGATAAGATTCATGCCCGTTCTACCGGTCCTTACTCGCTGGTGACGCAGCAGCCTTTGGGCGGTAAAGCGCAGTTCGGCGGACAGCGTTTCGGTGAGATGGAGGTGTGGGCGCTGGAGGCATACGGCGCTGCCTATACGCTGCAGGAGATCCTGACGGTGAAATCCGATGATGTGGTGGGACGTGTTAAGACTTACGAAGCGATCATCAAGGGCGATAATATTCCGGAACCCGGTGTGCCGGAATCCTTCAAGGTGCTGCTTAAGGAACTGCAGTCACTGGGCCTGGATGTGAGAGTGCTTCGGGATGACCATACGGAAGTTGAGATCATGGAAACGATCGACTACGGTGAGAACGATTACCGTTATGAGATCGAAGGTGACTCCAGAAATTATGATTATGAACGGGAATCTCTTGGTTCCATGGGATACCAGAAACAGGAATTTGACGAAGACAGTGGAGAACTCGTGGCCAGCGAGGAGGAAGAGGACTTTGCGGAAGAGGAGATGGACGCTGACTTTGCGGAGGAAGAGACCGAGATCTACTAAAACCGGTATTTTGTTTTTCGCGTGAGTATCATGTTGCTGCGCGTGGCGAAGCCGTGCGTAGTAACATATAATCTGGAAGGAGCATGGTGATTGAAGATGTCAGACATGAAACAAGAAACTTATCAACCTATGACATTCGATGCGATTAAGATCGGATTGGCCTCCCCCGAGAAGATCAGAGAGTGGTCGAGAGGTGAGGTTACCAAACCCGAGACGATCAATTACAGAACCCTGAAACCGGAGAAAGAAGGTCTTTTCTGTGAGAAGATCTTCGGGCCCAGCAAGGACTGGGAATGTCACTGTGGTAAGTATAAGAAGATCAGATATAAAGGCGTAGTCTGCGACAGGTGCGGCGTTGAGGTGACCAAGGCCAGTGTCCGCAGAGAGCGCATGGGTCATATTGAGCTGGCGGCTCCGGTTTCCCATATCTGGTATTTCAAGGGGATCCCAAGCCGCATGGGGCTGATCCTGGATCTGTCTCCGCGTGTTTTGGAGAAGGTATTGTATTTTGCTTCCTATATTGTATTGGATAGCGGAGACAGTAACCTTGAGTATAAACAGGTGCTTTCCGAGAAGGAATACCAGGATGCAAGAGAGACCTGGGGCAATAAGTTCCGTGTGGGTATGGGAGCAGAGGCCATCAAGGAGCTGCTGCAGGCTATCGATCTGGAGACAGAGGCGGTGGAGCTGAAAGAGGGACTACGTGATTCCACAGGCCAGAAGCGCGCCCGTATTATCAAGAGACTGGAAGTGGTGGAGGCATTCAGAGAGTCCGGCAATGAGCCGGCGTGGATGATCATGGATGCGATTCCGGTGATTCCGCCCGATCTTCGTCCTATGGTACAGCTGGACGGCGGCCGCTTTGCCACCAGTGACTTAAACGATCTCTACAGAAGAATCATCAACAGAAATAACCGTCTGAAAAGGCTGTTGGAGCTTGGCGCGCCGGATATCATCGTCCGCAACGAGAAGAGAATGCTGCAGGAGGCAGTGGACGCGCTGATCGATAACGGCAGAAGAGGACGTCCGGTGACAGGACCGGGCAACAGGGCGCTGAAATCCTTGTCCGATATGTTAAAGGGTAAATCCGGACGTTTCCGTCAGAACCTTCTGGGTAAACGTGTGGACTATTCCGGACGTTCCGTTATCGTGGTCGGACCGGAACTTAAGATCTACCAGTGCGGTCTGCCCAAGGAGATGGCGATCGAGCTGTTTAAACCTTTTGTAATGAAGGAACTGGTGTCCAGAGGCATTTCCCAGAATATCAAGAATGCCAAGAAGCTGGTGGAGCGGCTGGATACACAGGTCTGGGATGTGCTGGAGGAAGTGATCAAAGAGCATCCGGTGATGTTAAACCGTGCGCCTACGCTGCACAGACTCGGTATTCAGGCGTTCGAGCCGATCCTGGTAGAAGGTAAGGCGATCAAGCTGCATCCGCTGGTATGTACGGCATTCAACGCGGACTTTGACGGCGACCAGATGGCGGTGCACCTGCCGTTGTCCGTGGAAGCGCAGGCGGAATGCAGATTCCTGCTGCTTTCTCCGAACAACCTGTTAAAGCCGTCAGACGGCGGTCCCGTGGCGGTTCCGTCTCAGGATATGGTGCTGGGTATCTATTATCTGACCCAGGAGAGACCGGGCGTAACGGGTGAGGGCAAGTTCTTTAAGAATGTGAACGAGGCCATTCTGGCTTATGAAAACGGGGCATGTACCTTGCATACAAGAATCAAGGTGAGAGTTACCAAACAGACGCCGGACGGGCAGACTGTGAGCGGTAATGTGGAGTCGACATTGGGCAGATTCCTGTTCAACGAGATCCTGCCCCAGGACCTGGGCTATGTGGACAGAACTAACCCGGAAGATCTGCTGAAGCTGGAAGTGGATTTCCATGTGGGCAAGAAGCAGTTAAAACAGATCCTGGAGAAGGTCATCAATATTCACGGCGCGGTGAGAACGGCCGAGGTGCTTGACCTGATCAAGTCCACCGGCTACAAGTATTCCACCAGAGCGGCGATGACGGTTTCCATCTCCGATATGACCGTGCCGGCCAGGAAGGCCGAGATGCTGGAAGAAGCGCAGGCTACGGTTGACAAGATCTCCATGAACTTCAGACGCGGTCTGATCACGGAGGAAGAGCGGTATCGTGCGGTGGTTGAGACCTGGAACGAGACCGATAAGGAGCTGACGGAGGTTCTGCTGTCCGGTCTGGATAAATATAACAATATCTTCATGATGGCCGACTCCGGCGCCCGTGGTTCCAACCAGCAGATCAAACAGCTGGCAGGTATGCGCGGACTGATGGCGGATACCACCGGACGGACCATTGAGCTGCCCATTAAGTCCAATTTCCGTGAAGGACTGGATGTACTGGAATACTTCATGTCCGCTCACGGCGCGCGCAAAGGGCTTTCCGATACGGCGCTGCGTACAGCCGACTCGGGTTATCTGACCAGACGTATGGTTGACGTATCCCAGGAGCTGATCATCCGTGAGACCGACTGCTGTGAGGGCAGGGACGAGATTCCGGGTATCGTGGTGAAGGCGTTCATGGACGGTAAAGAGACCATCGAAGGATTGGGAGACAGAATTACAGGACGTTTCTCCTGCGAAGATATCAAGGACAGAGACGGCAGGATGATCGTGAAGAGAAATCATATGATCACACCTGCCCGTGCGGCGAGGATCCTGAGCGCCGGGGTAAACGAGAAGGGTGAGCCGATCGAGGAAGTGAAGATCCGTACGATCCTGACCTGCCGTTCCCATGTGGGAATCTGTGCGAAGTGTTACGGCGCCAACATGGCAACCGGCGAGGCGGTTCAGGTCGGTGAGGCTGTCGGCATCATCGCGGCGCAGTCCATCGGTGAACCCGGTACACAGCTGACCATGCGTACGTTCCATACGGGCGGCGTGGCCGGTGACGATATCACCCAGGGTCTTCCCCGTGTAGAGGAGCTTTTCGAGGCGCGTAAGCCGAAAGGGCTTGCGATCATCGCAGAGTTTGGCGGCGTGGCGACCATCAAGGATACGAAGAAGAAGCGTGAGATCGTGATCACCAACAACGAGACCGGGGAGTCGAAGACCTATCTGATCTCTTACGGCTCCCGGATCAAGATCATGGACGGCGCCGTGCTGGAGGCCGGCGACGAGCTGACAGAGGGTAGCGTAAACCCGCATGATCTGTTGAAGATCAAGGGCATCCGGGCAGTGCAGGATTATATGCTGCGCGAGGTACAGAGGGTGTACCGTCTGCAGGGTGTGGATATCGCCGACAAGCATATCGAGGTGATCGTGCGTCAGATGCTGAAGAAAGTCCGTATCGAGAACAGCGGTGACACGGATTTCCTGCCTGGTACGCTGGTGGATGTGTTGGATTATGAAGATATGAATGAGGAGCTTTTCAAAGAAGGCAAGGAACTGGCGGAGGGCAAGCAGATTCTGCTCGGTATTACGAAAGCGGCGCTGGCAACGGATTCCTTCCTGTCCGCGGCATCCTTCCAGGAGACCACGAAGGTGCTGACGGAGGCGGCGATCAAGGGTAAGGTAGATTCCCTGATCGGTCTGAAGGAGAACGTCATTATCGGTAAGCTGATCCCGGCAGGTACGGGCATGAAGCGTTACCGCGATACGAGACTCAGCACGGATGAGAATCTGTTGAGCCGTCTGGCAGCGGAGAAGGAAATGCGGTTCGACGACGGATTTGTCAGACGGCCAAGATTTAATTTCCCGATTCATTCAGGCGATGAGGCGGAAGATGAGGAAGAGCTGATCGATGTGGAGACGGAAGCACTGGAGCTGGACGAAGAGCTGGAAGTGGAAGAATTGGACGATGTAGAACTGGATGAATCGGAAGACTTCGATGAGGCTGAGGAACTGGAGGATGTTGAAGCTGAGATGGAAGTTGTGGAGTAGAAGCTTCGGACAGGGTCAGTAACGGTCCGATCGTTGGATTTTTTGCCACAAGAGCCGGTTTTAAGCGATTTTACAGAAAAATAGGTTGACAAATGCATTCACATGCAAGTATACTAATTTAGTGCGTGTGAATGCATTTTTTGTGCGCGCAGAAGGTTCATTTATTACAACAGGAGGTGAAAAGAATGCCAACATTTAACCAGTTAGTTAGAAAAGGACGTCAGACATCTGTAAAGAAGTCAACAGCACCGGCTTTGTTGAAAGGCTACAACTCCCTTCACAAGACGGCGATCGATACTTCTTCTCCGCAGAAGAGAGGTGTCTGCACCGCTGTTAAGACAGCAACTCCTAAGAAGCCTAACTCAGCGCTGAGAAAGATCGCCAGAGTACGTCTTTCCAACGGAATCGAAGTGACAAGCTACATTCCCGGTGAAGGTCATAATCTGCAGGAGCACAGTGTTGTTCTGATCCGCGGCGGAAGAGTAAAAGACTTACCTGGTACAAGATACCATATTATCAGAGGTACTCTTGATACAGCTGGTGTTGCTAACAGACGACAGGCTCGTTCCAAGTACGGCGCCAAGAGACCTAAAGCCGGCAAATAGGCATTGGGTTGTGAATTTCAGGACCACAAACAGAACTAATTTAGTGTTGGGATTCTTAGTATAGATCATAAGCGGCAGAGGCCGCTGACTGTAGGAAACCGCACGAACACATTGAATTAGAGGACACATGTGAGTACCGATGAATTATTAATGATAATAAGGAGGGAAGAAACGTGCCACGTAAAGGACATATTGCAAAGAGAGATGTATTGGCAGATCCTTTATACAATAACAAGGTGGTTACCAAGCTGATCAACAACATCATGTTGGACGGCAAGAAGGGTGTAGCCCAGAAGATTGTATACGGAGCATTTGCCCGCGTAGAGAATAAGGCAGGTAAGCCGGCGCTTGACGTATTCGAGGAGGCTATGAACAATATCATGCCTGTTCTGGAGGTTAAGGCAAGACGTATCGGCGG
>CANOCU010000091.1 GCA_947564645.1 uncultured Lachnospiraceae bacterium | reverse complement strand
TAAAGTCAACAGGATTCAGGTTCAGTTTGTCACACATTCTGATCACAGTACCATACGCCATGCCTTCGATTCCCCTGTCCAGTGCAGTAACCAACGTTGAGTATGGAATCTCCATCTCAATAGCGAACTGTCTGACACTCTTGTACTGTTTCAAAATTTCTGCCTTCAAAATCTCTGCCTTTGTCATAGTAGTCCCTCCTATAATGTACGATTGTGGTTATTAATTTACAGTTTACCACAAATTGTTCCGAAAAGGAACCACCAAAACCGAATTTTTAACGGTATTTCGTCTTCATCGTCACTATGTCGGTTTTTACAGTCTTTTTTTGTATAAAATAACCAGAATTTTCTGCTTGCATTTTTCAGCAAAAAATGCTACACCCCCGCAATCTGTCCCCATGTAAAAAAATATTGTCGTAACATAGATAAAATGCTAATATGAATATTAAGATGAATAAAACAAAGAGGTGATCCCATGCTCCCTGTTTCGGTATGCATGATTGCAAAAAACGAAGATAATCATATAGAAGAATGTTTGAAGAGACTCCGTCCCTGCAAATTTGAGATCGTTGTAGTTGACACGGGATCCGTAGACAGAACGGTGGAGATCGCGCGAAAATATACCGATAAAGTCTTTCATTTTGCCTGGTGCGACGACTTCAGCGCCGCCAGGAATTTCTCCATTCAGCAGGCATCCAATGACTGGGTGCTGGTCATAGACTGCGACGAGTATCTGGAAAATGTCAATCTGGCGGAACTGGAAGATTCTCTGGCCGGTAACGATCACGCCGTCGGCATGATCGTCCGCAACAACCCCTACATCATTCAGGGTGTAAGATCCATCATGTCGGAACGCATCGGCAGACTTTTTCATAAGCATTACTGTCATTATGAAGGCTGCATTCACGAACAGGTCTGCACGCTGGACGGAAGAGAACCTAAATCCTTTCAGATCCCGCTTACCTTTTACCATGAAGGGTATGTGACCGAATCAGACAAGCGTATGCGCGCTACCCGTAATCTGGAGATGCTGCTTCACGACCTGGAGTTAAAAGGCCCAAGCCCCTACATTTATTTCCAGCTGGGGCAGAATTATATTTCCCTGAACGATCTGGAGAAGGCTTCTTACTATTATCAGAAGGGACTGGAACTGGACGCCGATCCGAAATCCGCTTTCGTACAGAGCATGACCGAAACATACGGATACTGTCTGCTGGAACTGGCTAAGTATGACCTTGCCATGAAACTGCGGGAGAAATATGAGCTCTTCTCCCACCGCGCGGATTTCGTCTATCTGATGGGCATGATCTATATGAAAAAGGGCTGTTATGCCAAGGCTATTGAAGAATTTCGGAAAGCGACCACCCTCTCCTCCTGTTCCCGCAAAGGCGTAAACAGTTACCGGGCAAACTACAACATTGCCTCTATCTATGAAAACATGGGGCAGTCTGAGGAAGCCATAAACTATTACCGGAAATGCGGAGATTACGAACCTGCTGTCAGAAAACTTAAGGAAATGAAAGGAAAGCCAAGTTGATACCGATATCTGTCTGCATCATTGCCCGGAACGAAGAACAACATATTCAGGAATGCTGTGAGCGCCTGGTTCCCTATGGATTTGAGATTGTGCTGGTCGATACCGGCTCTGTTGACCGTACTGTGGAACTGGCCCGTAACTATACCAAATGCATTTATCATTTCGACTGGTGCGACGACTTTAGCGCCGCAAAGAATTATGCCATGAGCAAAGCCTCCCATGACTGGATACTTTCACTCGATTGTGACGAATACCTGGAACATCTGGATGCGGACCTCCTCCGGAAATATATGATGCAATATCCTCGCCATGCGGGACGCATCCTCATCCGCAACCGCTTTACGGAGAACGGGGAGACTGCATACGAGCAGGTGCGGGTCAGCAGATTCGTAAACAGACGGTATTTTCATTTTGAGGGCGCCGTTCATGAGCAGCTGGTACCCGGAACCGGCTCCGATGCTGAACCCAAACACGTCTATCATGCTCCTGTGACCGTACTCCACGTGGGCTATAACGGTTCCCCGGACGAGATGCGCAAGAAGGCCCTGCGCAACATTACCCTCCTGGAAAAGGAATTGAGGACACAGGGCGATGATCCTTACCTCTACTTCCAGCTTGGCCAGAGTTACCGCAAACTGCAGGACTATGAGAAAGCCTGCGCCTGTTTTGATGCCGGGCTTGCCATGGAGGTGGATCCTGCCATGGATTATGTACAGACCATGGTGGAATCTTACGGTTATACGCTCTTAGACTTAAAACGTAACCAGGACGCCCTGAATCTACTCGGCGTCTATGAAGAATTTTCTGGTCGGGCTGATTTCGTATTTCTGATGGGTCTGATCTATATGAATAACGGGCTGTTTCACGAAGCTGTTCAGGAGTTCCAGAAGGCTGCCACGATGGAAGAGTTTTCCGTAGAGGGTGTGAACAGTTACAAGGCTCATTACAATGCCGGTGTCATCTATGAATGCACCGGGCATCTCAGAGAGGCCAGGGAAGCTTATCTGAAATGCGGCGCTTATGAAGCTGCCAGAGCAAGGCTTCATAAGCTCTGACGGATTTGGAATGAATTGAGGATATCTGATGAAACTATTATTTATTGAGTGGGCAAGCTTCGGAAACGAAGATATCAAAGAGGCTTTCAGGGCCGAGGGACATTCTCTTGTCTGTTTTCCTTTCTCCAACAGGGATGGACGAAAGGATGCGGAGATTGAAGAGGCATTGTCCGGTGTATTACACAGGGAGTCGCCGGACGTTGTTTTTTCTTTCAACTATTTTCCCGTGATCTCTCAAGTCTGCAGAAAAGAAACCGTCCGGTATATTTCCTGGATCTATGACAGCCCCTATGTCATGCTCTACTCATACACCGCGATCAATCCATGTAACGTGATCTATGTCTTTGACAAAGAACTTTATATGGAATTTCATAATGCCGGTATCTCTACCGTCCGCTATCTGCCGATGGCCGCAAACACAGAGCGGCTTGACCGCTTAACGCAGTCTTTGCCGTTAAAGCCGCTCTGCGACGGTTCCGCTTTGCATACCGGCAGCGGCTGTCCTTTCTTATATGACGTCTCCTTTGTCGGCTCTCTCTACACGGAGCAGCATAATTTCTATGACCGTATGACCGGTCTGTCGGACTATACGAAAGGATATCTCGATGCGCTAATGGCTGCGCAAATGCATGTGCAGGGATATAATTTTATTCAGGAATCCTTGTCTCCCATAATGGACGACTTATATAAAGCCTTGCCGATGGATCCCAATCCTGATGGTGTGGAAAGCAGGGAGTATCTGTATGCGCAATATGTTATTAACCGGAAAATAACCGGCCTGGAACGTGTAAAACTGCTTTCGGCGGTCGCCGCACGCCATCCTCTGGACCTTTTTACACACGACCGTTCCTTCCGGCTCCCCAATCTGCGCAATCATGGTACGGCAGATTATTATGATCAGATGCCGCAGATCTTCCACCGCAGCAGGATCAATCTCAACATCTCCCTGCGCAGCATCAAAAGCGGTATTCCGCTCCGTGCCTTTGATATCATGGGCAGCGGCGGTTTCCTGCTCTCCAACTTTCAGGCTGATTTTCTGGATGATTTCGTACCCGGAGAAGATTATGTCTATTATGAGAGTGAAGCTGATCTGCTGTACAAGATCGATCACTATCTGCATCATGAAGAGGAGCGGGCCGCCATAGCCAGAAACGGACATGATAAGATCGCTGCCGGCCATACCTTCCGCCATCGCGTAAGAGAAATGCTTGCGGAATGTTAGACTTTCATAAAGGAGATGCCATGCCTGATACAATCTCGGTCTGTATGATCGCAAAGAATGAAGAAAAATACCTGGAGAAATGCCTCACCGCCATCCGTTCCCACGCCGCAGGCGCCGTGGAATTGGAGATCGTCGTTGTAGATACGGGTTCTACGGACCGTACGAAAGAGATCGCGGCCAGATATGCGGATAAAGTGTTGGATTTCAAGTGGGTGAACGATTTCAGCGCGGCAAGAAATTATGCCGTCTCACAGGCAGGTCACGACTATATCCTGTCATTAGACTGCGACGAGATCATTACACAGCTCGATCTTGACCGGCTGTCGATTCTGATGCGACAGCATCCGGAAGCGGTCGGCCGTATCGCCATCGACAACCACTACTTCTCCAACCAGACGGATACCGTCTACAGAGACCGCCTGGGACGCTTCTTCCATCGCGGATTCTTCCGCTTCGAGGCGCCGATCCATGAACAGGTCGTCCATAAGAATACCGGCTCGCGTTATGAGAGCTATGACGTACCGATCCTGGTCGATCATGTCGGGTATCTGGGCAGCATCGAAACGCTTCGCCCCAAGGTGGAACGCAACAATACCCTTCTGTTTAGAGAGTTGGAAAAGGACAGGGAGAATCCCTATCTTTATTTTCAGATTGGCCAGTCCTACAATATGATCTACGACTATGAAAATTCTTATCGGTATTATAAGGAAGCGCTGAACTACGATGTGGACCCGGAAGAAGAATGGGTACAGATGATGATCATTGCTTACGCCAATGCCCTGCTGCACACCGGACGGACAGAAGACGCATTACAACTGGAGGCCGTCTATGACGCCTTCGCGACAACGGCTGATTTCCTGTGCATGATGGGACGCATCTACCTTGCCAACGGGCAGTATGTCAAGGCGATGATGGAATTCGTGAAAGCCATCCACTGTCCGGTGGCGAGGGAAAACGGCACCAATTCTTTTATCCCCACCTACAATATCGGACTGATCAACGAGATGATGGGCGATGTGCCCACTGCGCTGATGCATTACCGCAACTGCGGGGACTTCCCGATGGCGCTTGAGAAGGTGAGGAAATTGGAAAATCAGCCGCTCTGAACTGCTTTACAGTGTTTCAACCCTCTGCTATAATTATAATAAGCAACATTAGAAATGTCGTAAACGAACATCTGATATAGAAAGCGGGTGATGTTATGCCAAACGGCGCTGAAATTATTAAGACTACCATCGATGAATTTCAGAAAGTGCAAAATCATATGCGAAATGCCAAAGATGAAAACGCCTCTAAAACATATGAGGGCCTAAAAAAAGATTACAAATCCCTGAAAGCGGTTTTGACCTCTCTGGGTGTCAATCTTACAGATATTGATGAAATAAAGGAATAAATTCATCTTTTTTAACAAAATAAATTGTTCAGCATAATCTGATAAGAAAACCGCTCCTGCACCTTCTTCCGGCCATGCGCGGCAATCCGGCTACGCTCTTCTTCATGGGTAAGATAGAAGGCTGCCTTGGCAAGGCAGTCTTCGAGACTGTCGAACGTAACGATCTCCACGCCTTCCTCAAAATATTCCGCGATCTCCGGCTGCCAGTTGGACAACACGAAGCCGCCGCAGGCCATGATATCCAGTACCCGCAGAGGGATTCCCGAATGAATGGAACGCAGGGAAATATTGAGGTTGATCCTGCTGCCTGCAAAGACAAGCGGCATCTGCCTGTGATAATCGACTGTTCCGTGATTAAAACGATCCAGTTCCGGCAATTCTCCTGTGTCGGAACCTGTATACAATCTGAAACTGTATCGCCTGTCAGAACGATTACCTGCATCGATGTCTGTTATATTCTCGTCCTCACAGTTTCCCGCAAAACGATCTGCTATCTTAGTCAGAAGGATCCGCCGCTCTTCCACCGTCACCTTCTTCTCAAGCACTGCTGCCAGCAGGATATCCTCTGACCGGGCAAAATAGTCTTCTCCCAGCATCAGCCCCTGCTTCTCCATCCGTGACTGTATCATCTGCAGGTCGATCTGTCCGTCCGTGACGGCCTGTCTTAAGTAATCGTTATGATATGCAAAGCACTGTCGGCCAACGGCATCTGCCATTGCCGCCATCTCCCGCTCCGCTTCCTGCTGTTTAGCCCCGGACATGCTGTCATAATAATCATGTTCATCCGCGTACAACGAGCCTACAAAGGAAATATCACACTGAAATCTCCGCTTCTCTTCCGCGCAGGCCTGGCTGATCATCCCGTTAAAGTATGACGCATCGGCTGCCAGCGGCACATGATAAACCGTTGTTATTCCATAGTCCTCCTGCAGCCTCCTTGCCATCTCCCGGTCAAAAATGCCGATATGGTTACAGGGAAGCATGATCTGCTTCGCATACAGCGTAAAATGCGGGCAGTCATAGACCCACGCATAATAAGGAATCTGACAGGTATTACAGATCATGGAAAGGATCGGAAAATAGTTGAACGAAACGACCGCCTCCGCGCCCTGGGCATGGATCAAAGGGATCAGCTCCATCGCCAGTTCCATATCGCGGGTGTAGTGCTTACATTCCTTCCGAAACCATACGACCTCAAACCCAATCTTTCTTAAATTGTCCGCCAGGATCTGCTCGTTGTTGGCGTTCCAGGAATATAGTATCAGTTTCATTGACCCTTTCCTTTTCCTCCGCTCATATACTCCGCAATAAATTTCTCTTTCTCCCCGTCATAGTTCTGCAGATTGATAAACCCGCAGTCATGCACGCACCATGGCGCATCCATCCACGGCACGACCACCCGATACCCTTTTCTTCGAAACTCCATGCTCTGTGAGCAGTCATAGAAATCCCACTTACAGAAAAGGTCCTCCCGCCAGGGAATATCATACTGCGTCACCATCAGAAAGCCGTCTATCGCTTCCACTTCCATATAAGGCAGCTCCTGTGAAAAGGAATTGGCAAGCAGCTTCGTCTCATAGATATGCTGTTCATACAGCATACCGTACCGGTCCGCGTCCCACATCACTCCCGTGGACGGCATCTTCTCCACACCCACATTACCAATCATGCCGATCCGCGGGTCCGCCCTGAAAATACGCAGACAGTCACTGATAAAATCCCGATTGATGATAAAAGTATCGTGATGCAGATACACCTTGTATTTCGCCGAAGAACACTGCATCGCTTCGTTGTAGGCCGAAGTCAGGGATTTCGCGTCTTCCACTGTCAATACCTCGACCCGGATACCGTCCGGCACACGCAGATGATCGATATAATGGATACATTCCTGCGCATATACGGCGTGATTCGTACAGATGATAAAGCAGAATGCCTGAGGGTTATCCGAAATCGCCGTTCCGGATCCGCCGGTGCAAGCTGTACTCTCCAGGCCGGATGGATCGGCAGCATCCGGAATCGCCCGGTCAGGCAGCACACCCTCCTGGATCACCCGCAATACCTTATCCCTGTTCACGACGCTAAAATCGATCACCCGCAATAACTCGTAAGACGAGATCTGATTCTGCAACAGAAACTGGTAGAATGGCTCCAGTTCATCCAGAACCTCGAAATCAATCCTTCTTAAATAGAACTTCAACGCCGTATAGCGTTCCAACAGCCCCTCCACATCCGCAATCTTCGTAAAAAGCGTAGGCTGTCCCGCTTCTTTCTCACGCTCATGGATTGTGCACAGATAACAGACTATGGCAAGATCGTTATCGTGCTCTGTCGTATCCTTGTACGACAGCAATAACGGTTTAATGTCATCATATTTACCGCTCTGCAGCAGATCCTCGATCTGCCGCCTCAACTGATTGACGTTCATATGTTTTTTTTCGGCACCAAAATATTCCTCCAGGAACTTCTGGCGTTCTCCATCATAGAAAGTCATATAGGATATCGTACTGTCATGCAGACACCATGGTTCCTTCATCCACGGCACCACGATCTTATAACCGCGCCTGATAAACTCCTGGCTCTGTGAACAGTCATAGAAATCCCACTTGTCAAAAAGATCCTCCCGCCAGGGAATGTCATACTGCGTGATCATCAGCAGTCCATCGATGGCTTCCACTTCCGTCAACTCTCCATCCCCTCCCGGTCTGAAAAGAGGCTCTTTGTTATAAGCAGGCACATAGATTGCCCCGCATCGCTCATCGTCCCACATGATACCGGTATCCGGAAGCCTTGGTGACCCGATCATCCCAATCATGCCAATCTGCGGATCCTTCCGGAAAATATCGATGAAGTTCTGTATGAAATCCGGATTCACAATAAACACATCCTGATGCAGATATACCTTATACTTCGCATCCGATGCTCTCATTCCCTCATTATAGCCTGCTGCCATAGACACGGCCCCCTCTATTGCAAGGGCATCTACCTGATATCCTTCCGGAATCCTCAGATGATTGATATAGTACAGACATTCTTCTGTATACAGCTGATCATTGCTGCAGAATATAAAACAAACCTTCTTCTCATTCATACCACAAGCTTCCCTTCCGCCATCTTCCTCTGCATAAATTCCTGTACTTTCTCCCTGTGCACGGCATTACAATATGCCACCATAAACAGTTCTGCAAGCGACACCTTGTTCTGCCTGCAGAATCGATAGAATTCATTCTCGTCATCCAAAATATCAAAGGCAATCCTGCGCAGATAAAACTTCAGCCGCACCTCACGTTCCAGCAGCTCCTCCAGATCAGATACCTTAGAGAAGATCGTCTGCTGCCCTGCCTCCTTCTCTGCCGTATAGATGGGAAGCATATAATAGAGTCTCAGAAGATCCCTGTCTGATTTTGCCACTTCCTTGTTCTGCGTCAGAAGCCTCTCTATCTCGTCATATCTTTTTGCCAGGAACGATGCGTCTATCTGTTCCCGCAGTGTCTTTTTGTCCATAGTCAGTCCTTCCTCATTTCCATAAGCACTCTGCCTGTCTCTGCTTCTCAATCTGTTTTCCTAATATGACAATCCGTTTCTACTCTACGCCTCTCTTAATCCACTCTATGATCTCCTGCATCTTATTCTCATACGTATACCGCTTCATGACCTTCTCATATCCGCCTTCCGCGATCTTTCTCCGCTCCCTGTCATGCGCAAGATAATACTCCACCTTCTCCACCAGTTCTTCCGGCGTCCTGAACATGACAATCTCCTTGTCTTCCTCAAACAAATCTGCAGTTTCCTCACAATAGCTTGTCAGGACAAATCCTCCGGCGCCCATGATATCCATGATCCGCTGCGGCGTCCCGCCCTCGATCCCCTTCAGGGCAATATTCAGATTGATCTTACTGCCTGCAAAAACAAGCGCTGCTGCCTTCCCGTATTCCACCGGCGGTCCCAGATGTACATTCTGCAGTTTCGCCTCCGCTTCCTTACGGTCAGTCGTATACAGAGTAACTTCATGTTCCTCCGCCAACAGATTCAACACGGCGATTCTTTCCATATTCGCGATCTCTCTAGCCAGCCCCATGCCCTCGAAATAACGCACATCTTCGATATCCTGTCTGTTCGGGATAGAAAAATCCGGACTGACCCTCTTGATGTACTCGACGATCTCCGATCCTGTCTTCCCGTAGATCCGGTTGACGCCATCCCACTTAAATGCCGCCTCCTCGAAGATACTGTAAAAATAAGGCTGCAGATTGGAAGGTATATGCGCCAGATTATCCTGATACAGATTGCGGCTGTACAAATTCCCGATAAAACTGATCTCATGAATATACTGTCCACGCAACGTCTTCTGAATCTCGCTGTTCCACTCCGGAACCCGCTTCCTGTTCACCGACAACGGCTGATAGATTACATGCGGCACTCCATACTGTGTGAATCTGTCCCGCTCCAATCTGTCAAAAGTGGAGATCCATACATTGTCAATCTTACTCAAGGGGTTATAAATTTCCGTATAAGGTGCATCCCATAAAACGGAGACATATTTGATTCCGCTCTTATAAGCCGCCAGTGCTGCATTCATGACAAAATAAAGGGAAATAATCACCTGAATCTGATGTTCCCGGATATAGTTCATCAGCTCTTCCACTGTTTCATCGGACAAATAGGAAGCCATCTCTAATAATTCCGGATATTCCTCAGCCTCATATCCCAGATCTCTCAATGCCTCTGCCATATCTGTCACCGAGCTTTGACGCCACAATGCCTGTATCACCAAAAATTTCAAATCATGCCTCCCCTTCCACCCATTTCATAAGCTGCTTCAATTTCTTTTCGTAAGTATAGCAATTCAGGACTTTCCGCCGTCCTGCCCTGGCAATCTCTTCCCGTTCTTTCTCATGTGTCAGATAATATGCTGCCTTCTCTACCAGTTCCTCCGGCGTCTTGAACATCACGATCTCCCGGTCTTCCTCGAAAAGTTCCGCCGTCTCCGCACAGTAATTCGTCAGCACAAAACCGCCTGCTCCAAGGATATCCATGATCCGCTGCGGCGTACCGCCCTCGATCCCTTTCAGGGAAATATTCAGATTGATCTTGCTGCCTGCAAAGATGATCGAGGAAGCCTCGCCCGGCTCCACCGGCGGCATCAGTTTCACATTCCCTAACAGTGATGCATCTACCTTGGAATCGGTATAGAAAGATACCGCAAATTGTTCACTCAGCATATTGAGCGTACAGATTCTCTCGATATTGGCGATCTTCCGGATCAGATATTGTACTTCAAAGTACCTGATATCCTCGATATCATAGATATTATCCACTTCAAATTCGGGATTGACCAGTTTCGTATAATCCAGAATCTCCTTCGCCGTCTGGCCATACACACGATTCACGCCATCCCACTTAAATGCCGCCTCCTCAAAGATACTGGTAAAATACTGCTGAATGTTCGCCGGCATTTTACTTACCTGATCGTCATACAGATTATTCTCATAAAGCCTGCCGACAAAACTGATCTCATTGATATAGTTTCCACCCAACTTCCGCTTAACGTCCCACTTCAGCACATCATACTTATTGACCGCAAGCGGCTGATAGAAAACATGCGGGATTCCGTCTGCCTTGAACCTTTCATAATCCAGCTTATCAAATATGGAAAACCAGCAATTGTCCAACCTGCCAAAAGGCGTATAGATCTTTAAATAAGGCGCATCCCAGATCACAGAGACATACTTGATCTTCGTCTGATACGCCGCCATTGCCAGATTATAGATCAAATGGGTAGACATCAGATGCGTGATACGATGTTTCCGTATGTAAGCCGTCAGTTTCTCGATCTCCTCATCATTCAGAACCGAGTTTTCCTGCCTGTGCGGATATTCCTCCACCTTATATCCGAGCTTGCGCAGATTATAAACGATATCCTTTAACGTTGACATCCCATACACATATAGAATCTTCATCTCATGAAACTCCCTGTCTCTTATCGCATTTTTGCACTATCTATAGTATAATAAAAAACAGTTGAAAAGTAAAACAATATTATGCCGATAAGCGAGGTCACCGCCTATGTCTATTACAATCTTCACGATCACCCACGTGCCTTTTACACCGCCAAAGGATCCTGTCTATGTACCCCTCCAGGTAGGACGCGCCCTTCACGATGATTATGGATATCAAGGGGACGATACAGGGGACAATATCTCCGCTAAGAATCCGTACTACAGTGAGTTGACCGGACTGTACTGGATCTGGAAAAATGCTGCCACAGCAGACTATCTCGGCCTGTGCCATTATCGCCGATACTTCCTAAACAGTTCCGGCGGGCTGATGACTGCATCCGATTATATGGATCTTTTCTCTCAATATGATGTGATCATCGCCAAACCTGCCTTTGGCGCCTACGATTACCGCACAATATATGGCCGCTCGCACGATATCCACAATCTGGATCTGACCGGCGAAGTGATACAGGAATTATATCCCGCCTATTACGAGACTTTTCAGACCGTTACCAATGGTCATCATTGCTATGCAGGAAATCTTTTTGCTGCACCCAGGGCTTTATTTTCCGCTTACTGTGAGTGGCTGTTCAACATTTTCTTCGCTCTGGAGAAAAGAATCGATGTCAGCAATTATGACGATTACCACAAGAGGGTGTTCGGCTTTCTTTCCGAACAGCTTCTTATGGTATGGATCAAATATAATCAGCTTTCCTGGTATGAAGCCCCTTACAGCTTAAACCAGGAAAAAGCCGAGACAATCCTGTTAAAAGAGAATATCCGCCATTATCTCAAAGCCTCCAATCTGTCAGACGCTTATCAATGTCTCTGTGATACACTGGAAAAACGTCCCGATCTGTTATTGGAAATGTCCGACTTCGGACAGGAGCTACGGACGATAGAACACATTCTCAATGTGTGCCGGGTGGAACAGGAAGCTGCTCTGCCAACCTTGTTACAGTTTTCTCAGGATCTTGATGTACTGATCCGGCATTTTCGTCTTCTGGTATCCATTCTGGAAAAGATCAGCAACGGAACGGTTGCCGATGAAGAGCTTCAATATTTGACGGACTGTAAGGTCTCCTATAAGTGCCTTGTTTATATGATACAAAACTTTACACCGCTTTCCAGACAGCCCCTGGAGCTGCTAAACCAGCTTGCCGTCGTCTATGCAAATGCCGGGGCAGCGCTTACCGCCTTATCCTTCTTAGAAGAAGCCCTGTCGATCAAAGAAACGGATCAAACCACCCTGTCAAATATCGTCACCGTACTACGCAATATGGGGCAAACGGATATGGCGGAGGAATATGAGCAGCTATTAAAGGCTGATTCTGTTAAAAGAATTGTTGTGTTTACCGGTTCTACGATTCCCATCCTTGCCTATATTTCCAGGCAGTACATTCGTGCACTGGAATCACTGGGACACATTGTATGTCGCTATGACATCCAACATTTTGAAGAGAGCTTCCAATCCCTGCTTTCCTTTCAGCAACAGGGCCTGGATGCGGCGATCGTTTTTAACAATGTCGGGTTTCAGATGCAGATGTCAGCAGGCAAAAGCCTCTGGGACCTGTGGAATATCCCCTGCTATAATATCATCGTCGATCATCCCATGCACTATTTCCAGACACTGGATCATGCGCCGGCAAACGGGATCGTCGCCTGTGCCGACAGATATCACATGGACTATATCAAGCGCTTCTATCCTACTGTGAAGAGAACGATATTCCTTCCAACGGCCGGAGAATGCCAGAAATCCTTTGAGGAATTGAAACTATTCCAGGAGCGATCGATTGATGTTCTTTTTGTCGGAACAAATAAATATGATGAGGAGTATCCCTATGATGATTTCAGCATACTGCTGTCCGAAACCCTCATCAAGCACCCTTCCGAAACCTTTGACAGGGTATTGGAAAACCTCTTGCTCTCCAACGGACATAAATTTTCTGAAGGACAGCTCAAAACGTATATCCAACAATATCGTTTTGTAGACGCAAATATCATCGCCCTGTTCCGGCTGGAAATCCTGAGAGTTCTCGTCAATGCGGGTATCAATGTCACGGTATACGGCGATCAGTTCGAGAAAACTGACTTATACGGCCATCCACATTTTATCTATAAGGGACACTGCACTACAGAAGAAGGCATCCGCCTGATGGAAGACAGCAAGATCGTGCTCAATCAACTGGCCTGGTTTAAAGCAGGCGCCAGTGAAAGAATCTTCGAAGCCATGCTGCAGGGCGCTGTTGCCCTGACCGATGACAGCCTGTATCTGAAAGAGAATTTCACAGACTCGGTAGATATCATGTTCTACTCTTTATCCAATATCAATGCTCTGCCCGGCATTGTGCGATCTATCTTAGGCGATACTGCTTTCACGGAAACAATCCGCAGGAATGCCTACGAAAAAGCAAGACAGCAGCATATGTGGCTACACCGCGCTTGTAGTGTGCTTGATGATCTGGATGCCCTCTCTCCCACTTCTTAGCGCTCACAAAAAGGGATTGGCTTGCGCCAATCCCCCTTATTTTCTCCTGCAAATATTTCCGACTGATCAGAATTAGCCAAGTAAGGACAGTGCCAACTGGTTGCTCTGATTAGCCTGAGACAGCATAGAGGTTCCTGCCTGCTGTAAGATGTTGTTGTTCGCATATCTAACCATCTCAGTAGCGATGTCTGTATCACGGATCTGAGACTCAGCAGATGTGGTGTTCTCTACGATGTTATCCAGGTTGCTGATCGTATGCTCAAGTCTGTTCTGGATCGCACCAAGGTCGGAACGCTGCTTGGATACATCCTGAATCGCGCTCTTAGCAAATGCATTCAGTGCTGCGAAGTCTGCTGCGGTAGGTGCAGAACTCTTATCAGGATCAGCGATTGCCGGATCAGCAACCTTTGCTCCTGTCAGAGCAGTGTCAACTACATCAGCCTTCTTGAAATTGTAGAACTTAACAAGCATATCAGATGACAACGTATTATTTGCGCCGTCCTTATAATCTGTATTTGCATTTATATCGCTAGTCTTTTTATCAATATTAGCCGTGCCGAATGATGTGTTCTTGTTAAGCGCGCTTGCGATCAACTCATTGGTATTCATATTCTTGATTGTGATACCGATATGTTGACCGGACTCTGCGCCAACCTGAAGTCCTTTGTTGGAGAAGGAACCGTCCAACAGCTTCTGCTCATTGAATGTGGTCGTGCTCTGCACACGGTCGATCTCGCTCATCAGCTGTTTAACCTCAGCCTGGATATAGCTGCGATCTACGGATGTTAAAGTACCGTTCTCTCCCTTAACAGCCAACTCGTTCATTCTCTGCAGCATATCCTGTACTTCATTCAGAGCGCCTTCTGCTGTC
>CANOCU010000090.1 GCA_947564645.1 uncultured Lachnospiraceae bacterium | reverse complement strand
GGTATATATCAATTCTTTTACGTGAAGCACGACGATTTTGGTTTTGGAACTCATAGTATATCCCCATGGAAATTCTTTTTTATCAGTCTATGACAGGCATGGGCGGTTTATGCGTGTAATCTGCGCTTACTATTCACGGCCGGTTGACCCGTGGACCGTAACCGGTCTGCGATCGCGGCTGCGGATTTGTTGGAAGAGATCATGGACTTTGTATCTATAGTATGATAAGCTGCGATTAACAAGGTAACCGGTCTTCGTAATTGGGAGGTGAGAGAATGCCGAACAGCGCAGAGATTATCGAGAGGTCAGTGAAAGAATTTCAAAGAGTACAGACGCATATGAAGAATGCGAGGAGAGAAAATGCGGTCGAAACCTATGAGGAATTGAAGAAAGATTATAAATCTTTAAAGGTAGTACTGAATTCCCTGGGCGTGAATCTCACGGACATCGATGAGATCAAGGAGTAACCAACAGGGAGAATGTGGTAACAGCTCAATAAAGAGTTGACAATCACATAAGGGAATTGGTATCATAAATCAGAACAAGGGCGTTCTTACTGCAGTGAGGCAGGATAAGAGCGCCCTTTTGCGCGTATGGTCGATGAAAAGAAAGGACGAAGCATATGAGAAAGAATTATACGAGAGAAGATATCATACAGCTGGTGGAGGACGAAGACGTGGAGTTCATCCGTCTGCAGTTTACGGATATCTTCGGCAATCTGAAGAATATGGCCATCACGGCCAGCCAGCTGGAGAAGGCGCTGCATAACGAGTGCATGTTCGACGGCTCTTCCATCGAGGGATTTGCGCGGATCGAAGAGTCCGACATGTACCTGTATCCGGACTTAAGTACCTGGGAGATCTTTCCCTGGCGGCCGCAGCAGGGCAAGGTAGCGCGGCTGATCTGCGACGTGTACCGGCCAAGCGGGCAGCCCTTCGAGGGCGATCCCCGCTTTATTTTGAAAAAGGCGCTGCAGAAGGCGGAAGAAATGGGTTATACCTTCGAGGTGGGGCCGGAGTGCGAGTTTTTCCTTTTTAATACGGATGAAAATGCGATGCCCACCACGATCACGCACGAGAAGGCAGGTTATTTCGACTTAGGACCCATGGATTTCGGGGAGAACGCAAGGCGGGATATGGTGCTGACACTGGAGGATATGGGATTCGAGATCGAAGCCTCCCACCACGAGGTGGCGCCGGCCCAGCATGAGATCGACTTCCGCTATGATGAGGCGCTGGCTACGGCCGACAATATCATGACCTTCAAGCTGGCGGTCAAGACCATTGCCCGCAGGCACGGACTGCACGCGACCTTCATGCCCAAGCCGAAATTCGGCGTGAACGGTTCCGGCATGCACATCAATATGTCCTTATCGAGGGACGGCAGGAATATCTTTGCGGATGAGACGGATGGTCTGGGACTGAGCCGGGAGGCTTACTATTTTATCGGCGGCATCATGAAGCATATGAAAGGTATGACAGCCATCACCAACCCGCTTGTCAATTCTTACAAAAGGCTGGTGCCGGGCTATGAGGCGCCGGTCTATATTGCCTGGAGCGCTACCAACAGAAGCCCCCTGATCCGCATTCCCGCCTCCCGCGGCAACGGTACCAGGATCGAGCTGCGCTGCCCCGATCCGTCGGCCAATCCCTATCTGGCGCTGGCGGTGTGCCTGCGGGCCGGGCTTGACGGCATTGAGAAGCAGATCATGCCGCCCGACAGTGTGGACTGCAATATTTTCCGCATGACGGAGGAAGAGAAGAAGGCCGGCGGCATCGAGGAGATACCGGGCACCCTGATCGAGGCAATCTACCATATGGAAGCGGACGGATTTATCCGGGAGGTGCTGGGCGATCATGTATACCGCAAGTATATCGCGGCCAAGAAGGAAGAGTGGTACCGCTACCGGATGCAGGTGACGGACTGGGAGGTAAATGAGTATCTGAATAATGTATAGGTCTGGCGTAGACAGCATGGCATTTTTCAAGGAAGATGAGTAGAGGAAGCGTGAGGAGGTGAGCGGGTGATGAATATTATCGTGGTATTGCCGAAGATAGAGGATGCACGGGGGATCCGCAGCATTCTGATGAAAAACGGCTTTCCGGTATACGCCGTATGCTCCACAGGCGCGCAGGCCCTCAATCACCTCCGGGACTTAAATGACGGTATTGTCATATGCGGTTATAAAATGACGGATATGCTTTACATAGAACTTCACGAATGCCTGCCGCCCGGCTTCGACATGCTGCTGTTAGCCTCCCAGACAGTGCTGCATGACTGCCTCGACAATGATATCATGTGCCTGGCCATGCCCCTGAAGGTGCACGATCTGGTCAACACCGTAGACATGATGTGGCAGGCCGCAGCCCGCAGACGCCGTCTTGCAAAGGCGAAACCCAAGGTGCGCAGGCCGGAGGAGGAAGCGCTGATCAGGGAGGCCAAGGAAGTGCTGATGGCCCGCAACAATATGACGGAGCAGGAGGCCTACCGCTATCTCCAGAAGTGCAGCATGGACAGTAGCACAAATCTGGTGGAGACTGCGCAGATGGTATTGACTATGATGCGCTGACCTGTTACATATTTTGACTTCTTTTCTGTGTTTTTGGTTGCATGGCCGCGGGATTCTGGTATGATAGAGACATAGTGTTGCGTTTTTTAAGCGGGAGAGGCCGGATGCCTGGCTGCGCTTGAGAAAGAAAAGGTGGGAAAGGGGCTCAGGATCATATGAAGTTTACGAAAATGCAGGGCTGCGGCAACGATTATATTTATATTAACGGGTTTGTTGAGAAGATCCCGCAGGAGGAGAAGCCGGAACTGGTGCGGCGCATCAGCGACAGGAACTTCGGCATCGGCGGGGACGGCGCGATCTTCATCAATCCTTCCGCGGAGGCGGATTTCGAGATGGAGATGTACAATGCCGACGGCAGCCGCGCGGAGATGTGCGGCAACGGTATTCGCTGTGTGGCGAAATTCGTGTATGAAAAGGGCCTTACCGACAAGACTGACATTAGTGTCATAAGCTGCGGGCAGATCAAATATCTGCAGCTTTTCCTGAAAGAGGGCAAGGTGGATACCGTCAGAGTCAACATGGGTGCGCCGGAGCTTAGGCCGGAACGGATCCCGGTTACGATGGGAAGCGCCGGCAGAACGGCCGGCCGTGAAGCACCGAACAAAGAGAGGGCGGCGAGCGGAGAGGAGGAGCCCGGTCAAACGGCGAAGGCGTGTGTGATCGCGGAACCGATTCTTGTACAGGGAAAAGAATATAAAATGACATGTGTGTCAATGGGAAACCCGCATGCCGTTATCTTTACGGAGGATGTGGCGGATCTGAAGATTGAGCAGATCGGTCCGCATTTCGAGAACCACGAGAGATTTCCGAAGCGGACCAACACGGAATTTGTGAAAGTGCTGGACCGGAAGACGGTACAGATGCGCGTCTGGGAGCGGGGTACGGGCGAGACGCTGGCCTGCGGCACGGGATGCTGTGCTACCGTGGTGGCCTGTATTCTAAATGGTTTGACGGATGATAAGGTTACTGTTAAACTACTAGGTGGCGAGATCGAGATCGAATGGGACCGGGAGGCCGATCTGGTCTATATGACAGGACCGGCAGTCACCGTGTTCGAGGGGGAAATTTCCGTTTCCGGCTCCTGTTAAAGCCCTGTATCAAAGCCTTGGCAGATTCGAAAGAGACAGTTTCGATATCGTTAACTGTAAATACAATAGGGAGGGCACTATGGTTAAAGTAAATGATAATTATTTAAAATTACCCGGCAGTTATCTTTTTTCCACGATCGGGAAAAAGGTGGCTGCCTATACGGCGGCGCATCCGGATAAGAAGATTATCAGGCTGGGCATCGGCGACGTGACGCAGCCCCTTTCTCCGGCGGTGATCCGCGCGATGCACGGCGCGGTGGACGAGATGGCGGACGCGGCCACCTTCCGCGGCTATGCGCCGGATCTGGGATATGAATTCTTAAGGACGGCGATCGCTGACAATGATTATAAGAAAAGGGGCTGTCAGATCGAGGCGGATGAGATCTTCGTGTCGGACGGCGCGAAATGCGATTCCGGCAATATCCAGGAGATCTTTGCCCTGGATAATAAGATTGCGGTCTGTGATCCGGTCTATCCCGTGTATGTGGACACCAATGTCATGGCGGGCAGAACAGGCACTTACGATGCCGCGTCCGAGAAGTGGAGCGACGTGATCTACATGCCCTGTACGGCAGACAACGACTTCGCCCCGCAGCTGCCGCAGGAAGTGCCGGATCTGATCTACCTGTGCTTCCCCAACAATCCCACCGGCTCGACGATCAGGAAGGCGCAGCTGCAGGAGTGGGTGGATTATGCCAACAAGAACGGTTCCGTCATCATTTATGATGCGGCTTATGAAGCGTATATTTCCGAGGAAGATGTGCCCCATACGATCTACGAGTGTGAGGGAGCAAGAACCTGTGCCATCGAGCTGCGCTCTTTTTCCAAAAATGCGGGCTTTACCGGCGTGCGCCTGGGCTTTACCGTGATCCCGAAGGAACTGAAAGTGGGCGACGTAACCCTCCATGCCCTGTGGGCAAGACGCCACGGTACCAAATATAACGGTGCGCCGTATATCATCCAGCGCGCGGGTGAGGCGGTGTACAGCGAGGCCGGCAAGCGGGAGACGAAGGAACTGGTGGCTTACTATATGAAGAATGCCGCTTACATTCTGGACGGCCTGAAATCCGCAGGCTTCGATGTGTCCGGCGGCGTGAATGCCCCCTATATCTGGCTGAAAGCGCCGAACAATATGACCAGCTGGGAATTTTTCGACTATCTGCTGGAGAATGCCAATGTGGTCGGTACGCCCGGCTCCGGCTTCGGACCAAGCGGTGAGACATACTTCCGCCTGACAGCATTTGGCAGCTATGAGAATACCGTGGAGGCGGTCGACCGGATCAAGAGGTTGTAAGATATCTGTCCTGGTTATTCTCAGTGCACAAAGAACTTGTGTTCCTTTGTTCATTGAGGGTAAATAGAGACAGGACTGAAATTATCCTGAATTATCAGTCCCGGGAATATGTTGAAAAACCGGTTGCAAAAGAAGTCACATTTTGTTATTATAGTATAGAATTTTGTGTGAAGGAGGAAAAGTGTGATGGATGAGACATATGCTCTTGCAGCGGGCGTCATGACAGTGTACATGGTGGTTGTTCTTGTGGTTGCGGTCATCAGTCTGGTCGGCATGTGGAAGATTTTCGTTAAGGCCGGCAAGCCGGGTTGGGGTGCGATTATTCCCTTTTACAACACGTACTGCCTGTTCGAGATGAGTTTTGGCACGGGCTGGCTGTTCCTGCTGTGCTTCGTACCCTGCGTGAATGCTGTGATGCTGATCATTATGTGGATCAAGCTGGCGCAGGCTTTTGGCAAGGGAGCCGCATACGGTATCGGGATCTTGTTCCTGCCGGTTGTATTCCTGCCGATGCTTGGTTTCGGCGATGCGCAGTTTATCGGACCGGTGAAGAAGTAGTATCATGTAACAGCGTTTAAAGCAGCCTTTGTATTTTTTTCAATACAGGGGTTGCTTTTTGCATTTTTTTGTGCTATATGTGTATTATATTTTTTAAATGCGGTGAAGGAGACTCACCCGGCGGGAAGCGACAGGAATACGGCGTCACCGACTGAGAGCGCTGTTTGTGAAAGGCTGGGAACGGGAACACTCCGGAGCAGATTACCTGAACTGTCCAGTAGGGTAATACGTTGCACGCGTTAAGTGTCAAGAGTGGGTAAGGCGAGGAAGCATCTTGTTGGAGATGCCGGCTTATCAATGCGGGTGGTACCGCGGATAATGATAACTATCCGTCCCGGAATGCAGAGATGTGTTCCGGGACTTTTTCATGTCTTCGGAGCACGGCAGTCAGCGAAAGGAGACCAGAACAATGACAAGCAAGAACATCTACAGAGACTTAGACCTGCAACAGATCGGTGAGTCCGATATCGGCCGGGAGATCCGGGTGGCGGGCTGGATCGAGAATATCAGAGACCACGGCGGCGTATCCTTCGTGGATCTGCGGGATATGTACGGCGTGCTGCAGATCGTGATGCGCGACACCACGCTGCTTGATGGCCTGACCAGAGAGATGAGCATATCCGTGGAGGGCTTGATCGAGCGCCGGGACGAGGAGACTTACAACCCCAGGATTCCCACCGGAACCATCGAACTGGAGGCGCACAAGGTGGAGGTGCTGGGCAGAGTCTATAAGCAGCTTCCTTTTGAGATCATGACTTCGAAGGAGACCAGGGAGGAAGTGCGGTTAAAGTACCGTTACCTTGATCTGCGCAACCAGAAGGTGAAGGACAACATCATTTTCCGTTCCAGAGTGATCGCTTATCTGCGGGAAAAGATGACAGAGATGGGATTTCTGGAGATCCAGACGCCGATCCTGTGCGCTTCGTCGCCGGAGGGCGCCAGAGACTATATCGTGCCATCCCGGAAATACAAAGGGAAATTCTATGCACTGCCGCAGGCGCCGCAGCAGTATAAGCAGCTGTTGATGGTGTCGGGCTTCGATAAATATTTTCAGATCGCTCCCTGCTTCCGGGATGAGGACGCCAGGGCGGACCGGTCGCCGGGGGAGTTCTATCAGCTGGATTTCGAGATGAGCTTCGCCACCCAGGAGGATGTGTTCCGGGCAGGAGAGGAAGTATTGTCGGCGACCTTCGGGAAATTTGCGCCGGAAGGGTATACGGTGACGCAGGCGCCCTATCCGGTGATCAGCTATAAGCAGGCCATGTTGGAATTTGGCACCGATAAGCCGGATCTCAGGAACCCGCTGCGGATCATCGATCTGACGGCGTTTTTCCAGGAATGCGAGTTTAAGCCGTTCCATGGCAGGACGGTCCGCGCCATCCGGGTACATGCGGAGATGTCCAAGGGCTTCCATGAGAAGCTGCTGCGGTTTGCCATGGATCTGGGTATGGGCGGCCTGGGATATCTGGAGGTGGCGGAGGATTTAAGTTACAGGGGACCGATCGACAAGTTCATTCCCGGGGAAAAGAAAGGGGAACTGGCAGCGCTTGCAGGACTGGCGGCGGGGGATACGATCTTTTTTATCGCGGACAGGGAAGAGCGGGCGGCTTACTATGCGGGGCAGATCCGCACGGAACTGGGACAGAAGCTGGATCTGATCGAAAAGAAGGCGTACCGTTTCTGCTATGTGAACGATTTCCCGATGTTCGAGCGGGATCCGGATACGAAGCAGATCGGCTTCACCCACAACCCCTTTTCCATGCCCCAGGGCGGCTTGGAGGCGCTTGAGACGCAGGACCCGCTGACCGTATTGGCCTATCAGTATGACATCGTGTGCAACGGTGTGGAGTTATCTTCGGGGGCGGTTCGTAACCATGATCTGGACGTGATGGTGAAGGCTTTCGAGATCGCGGGATATGATGAGGAGACATTGCAGAAGAAGTTCGGTGCGCTGTACAGTGCGTTCCAGTTCGGCGCGCCGCCTCATGCGGGCATGGCGCCTGGTGTGGACCGGATGATTATGCTGCTGCGGGAGGAAGAGAACATCAGAGAGGTGATCGCCTTCCCCATGAGCGGGTCCGCCCAGGATCTGATGTGCGGCGCACCGGGAGACGTGACGGAACAGCAGCTGCGGGAAGTGCATATCAAGGTGCGGGCATAGCTTACGCCGGCGCAGCGGGACATTACTGTTCACAGTAAGTGCGCATTTACGATCCGATACGGTGAATTGTAATAACAGTTCAGCCCAGGACTTTGCACTTGCTGCAAAGTCTGTGAGAACGCATAAAGGTTGAGAAGAATCCGGCCTCTTTGCCGAAGGCAAACTTGGAATAGGCCGGATTCAGTAACTATGAAGCCGAAGGCTGAATAGTTGCGAATTGTAATAGCAGGACGCAGAAACAAGGCTTAAGTGATTTGGAGGGGCAAAAAAGATGGCAAATATCATCAGTGACGAGACGATCGAATATGTGGGGATTCTGGCGAAGCTGGAGCTTTCGGATAAAGAGCGGGAGCGGGCGAAGTCGGATATGGGCAGAATGCTTGACTATATCGACAAGCTGGGCGAATTGGATACGACGGGTGTGGAGCCGATGTCTCATGTGTTTCCGGTACAGAATGTGTTCCGGGAAGACGTGGTGACGAATGGGGATCTGCGGGAGCAGATGCTTGCTAACGCGCCGGAGGAGAAGGACGGTATGTTTGTCGTGCCGAGGACATTCGAGTAAGGGACAGGAGAACGTTCCGGGACCGGGGATTTTCCGTGCGGGGTGAAAAGGCAGGGGAACGGGATCCGGAAGGCTGGGAAAGGAGGCGGTCCACGATGAGGATTGCGATTACGGATAGGACAGCGGTAGAATTGTCGGCGGCGATCAGAGCCGGGCAAACGACCGCAGTGGAGGCGGCGGAGGCGATGCTTGCGCGGATAGAGGAGCAGGATAAGCTTTACAACTGCTATGTGACGGTGGATGGGGAAGGCGCGCTTTCGCAGGCCCGGGCGGTCCAGGAAAGGATCGAAGCGGGCGAATTGACAGGACCGCTTGCGGGGGTGCCGGTGGCGATCAAGGATAATCTGTGTACGGAAGGGATGCTGACCACCTGCTCATCTAAGATGCTGGGGAATTTCGTGCCCACGTATACGGCGGAGGCGGTGGCGAATCTGCGCAGGGCAGGCGCGGTCGTCCTGGGCAAGACCAATATGGATGAGTTTGCCATGGGGTCTACGACGGAGACGTCCGCTTACGGGGTGACGAGAAATCCCTGGAATCCGGACCATGTGCCGGGCGGCTCCTCGGGCGGTTCGGCGGCGGCAGTGGCGGCGGGAGAATGTTATTTTGCCTTGGGATCCGATACGGGCGGTTCCATCAGGCAGCCGGCGGCTTACTGCGGGACGGTGGGGATGAAGCCAACCTACGGCACGGTGTCCCGGTATGGATTGGTCGCCTATGGGTCTTCTCTGGATCAGATCGGGCCGCTTACGAAGGATGTGACGGACTGTGCGGCAGTGCTCGAAACGATCGCTTCCTATGATAAGAAGGATTCCACTTCGATTCAGCGGCAGGATACGGACTTTACGTCCGCGCTTGTGGAGGATGTGCAGGGGCTGCGCATCGGGATTCCAGGCGATTATCTGGGAGAGGGACTGGATACGCAGGTGAAGGCGGCCGTCCTGCAGGCGGCGGAGGATCTGGCGCGCAGGGGCGCTTTGGTGGAGCGGTTTGACTTAAGCCTGGTGGAGTACGCGATCCCGGCCTACTATACCATCGCGGCGGCGGAGGCAAGCTCCAATCTGGAGCGGTTCGACGGCATCAAATACGGCTATCGCACCAAAGAGTATGCCGGCTTGCATCCTATGTATAAGAAATCCCGTTCCGAGGGCTTCGGGGAAGAAGTAAAAAGGCGTATCATGCTGGGGTCCTTCGTACTCAGCTCCGGTTATTATGACGCCTACTATCTGAAAGCGCTGCGGGTTAAAGCGCTGATCAAGAAGGCGTTCGACGAGGCGTTCGCGAAATATGACGTGATCCTGGGGCCAGTGGCGCCGACCACCGCGCCGAAGCTGGGCGCAAGCCTGACCGATCCGATCAGGATGTATCTGGGCGATATCTACACGATCGCCGTGAACCTGGCGGGTCTGCCGGGAATCAGCCTTCCCTGCGGAGTGGACGAAAGCGGCCTGCCCATCGGATTGCAGCTGATCGGGGACTGCTTCCAGGAGAAGAAACTGATCCGGGCGGCGTATACGTATGAGAAGATAAGAGGGCCGTTCGGGAAAGCGACAGCGGCAGAGGGCAGGACGACAAAAGCGGAGGGCAGGACGACAGAAGCGGAGAGCAGGACGACAGAAGCAGTCAGCAGGACAGCGGCCGGCGGCTGGACGGAAACGGGACAGAGGGTTTTACAGGAGGCAGGACAGGAACAGGAGGGACACCGTCATGAGTAAACAATATGAGACAGTGATCGGGCTGGAAGTACACGTGGAACTGGCCACAAAGACCAAGATCTTCTGCGGCTGTTCCACGGCGTTCGGAGCGGCCCCCAACACGCAGACCTGCCCGGTCTGTACCGGGATGCCGGGATCTTTGCCGGTGTTAAATAAGCAGGTGTTAGAGTATGCCATCGCGGTGGGGCTTGCCACCAACTGTGAGATTACCCGCTATGCGAAATTCGACCGGAAGAATTACTTTTACCCGGATAATCCGCAGAACTATCAGATTTCCCAGCTCTATCTTCCCATCTGCAGAAACGGCAGCGTGGAGATCGAGACAGAGGAGGGCGGCGCAAAGAAGGTGGGCATCCATGAGATCCATATGGAGGAAGATGCCGGCAAGCTGATCCACGACGAGTGGGAGGACTGTTCGCTGGTGGACTATAACCGTTCCGGCGTGCCGCTGATCGAGATCGTGTCCGAGCCGGATATGCGAAGCGCCGGGGAGGTGATCGCCTATCTGGAGAAGCTGCGGCTGCTGATCCAATATCTGGGCGCCTCCGACTGTAAGCTACAGGAAGGCTCCATGCGTGCGGATGTGAATCTGTCCGTGCGGGAAGCGGGGGCGGCGCAGTTCGGCACTAGGACGGAGATGAAGAACCTGAACTCTTTCAAGGCCATATCCAGAGCCATCGCCGGGGAGACGGAGCGGCAGATCGACCTGATCGAGTCCGGACAAAAGGTGGTACAGGAAACGAGAAGATGGGACGACGCAAAGGGTGAATCCTATGCCATGCGAAGCAAGGAGGACGCCCAGGATTACCGTTATTTCCCGGATCCGGACCTGGTGCCGGTGGCGGTGAGCGACGAGATGCTTGAGAGGATCCGGGCGTCACAGCCGGAATTTCGCAATGAGAAGCGGAGACGTTACAAGGAAGAATTCGGGATTCCGGATTATGATATCGAGATCATCACGCAGTCCAAGCACATGGCCGATCTCTTTGAGGCGGCGACGGCGATCTGCGGCCAGCCCAAGAAAGTATCCAACTGGCTGATGGGGGAGACGCTGCGGTTGATGAAGGAGAAGGAGACGGATGCCCAGGATCTGCGTTTTTCACCGGAGCATCTGGCGAAGCTGATCGCACTCGTGGATGCAAAGGTGATCAACGGTCAGGTGGCGAAGGAAGTCTTCGAGATCATGTTCGAGGAAGACGTGGATCCGGAACGGTATGTGGAGGAGAAGGGGCTAAAGACCGTCAATGACGAGGGCGCCCTGCGTAAAACGATCGCGGAAGTGATCGCCGCCAACCCGCAGTCCGTGGAGGACTACAGGAACGGTAAAGAGAAGGCCATCGGCTTTCTGGTGGGCCAGACCATGAAGGCCATGAAAGGAAAAGCAGATCCGGCAGAGGTGAACCGGATCCTACTCACCCAGCTGTAAATATTCCAGAAATTTGACGGCAAGCTCGGGCTGACTGTTGGAGACAGGTACGCCCAGGATCACTTCTGCGCTGTGGCCCTGATAATCATATTTGCTGTCCGCCAGATAAGCGTACAGGCGGGAATCGGCCAGGGCATTGTCCTTCGTGAGGAGAATGCCCACCGCCACCGGCGCTTCCATGGTGGAAGGATCGGTGTGATCGATGGTCAGCACGGAGAGGTCGCGCACCTCGGTGGGGTCGTAGTCGTCATCCGGGAAGGTGGCGGTATCCGTATAATAGAAATAAGGCCGGTATTTCTCCATCTCTTCCGGCGTTAAAATCTCTTCCAGAGGGCAGAAATACTCTGTCTGTGCATAGCGTTCGAAAGTCTCTGTCTCCGCGACAATGGCATGAATGGAACCGGTCTGCATCATGGCTGCCATCTTCTGCTGGTTGGCCATGGTGTACTGCGAGACGTCGTCGGAAAGGGACATGGAAGTGTCGATATAGACCTCATATTCCGCCGGATCGATCCCGGCATATTCCTGGAACTCTGAGGCCCACTTCTCCGGCAGGCCCTCGCCCTCGTCACTGACGCCTGCATTGAGCAGGGCGGCATAGAAACCGTAATCCTTGTAGGTGACATAGTTGTAGATCAGGGAAGAGGCGGCGATGATCACAACGACCGTGACCAGCGCATGGATCTTATAATAATCCCAGAAGTAGGCGAACTTCTCCTTTCCGCTCATCCGGCCCATGGCCTTCCTGCGTTCCTCTCTGATCTCGTCTCCCACCGAATTACCGACTGCCATAATCTTCCTCTCCGTTTCTGTATTTTATGATTCTGTAAGGGTACTGCAAACGACACATTTAGATGCTGTTTATCAGCAATGAGTGTGCTTTTTGTTTATATTTATCTATGATAATTAGTTTGAAAAGCAAAGTCAATGAAGGAATGGGATAATTGTATGAATTTTTCATGAAATAAATCTAAAAGTTCCGGGTTATTTGTTAGGGCAGATTCTTTATCAAGTTTATTGTATTTTCGGGGGTACGGTGTTAGAATGAGAAAAGCATTGGTCAGAAGAGAAAGGAATTATACGAATATGATGCAGTCAAGAACACACACATGTAATGCACTCAGGCTGTCTGACGCGGGAAGTCAGGTGACGCTGGTCGGATGGTTTGAGAATATCAGGCAGGTCAGCAGGAATCTGGGATTTTTACAGCTCCGTGATTTCTACGGGGTGACGCAGATCGTTTTCGAGACGGAGGAGATGATGGAGCGGCTAGAGGGCGTGAATAAGGAGTCCACGCTGTTAATCGAGGGTACGGTGCGGGAGCGTTCCAATAAGACGAACACCATTCCCACCGGTGAGATTGAGGTAGTGCCCACGCGTGTGGAGGTGCTGGGCAAGTGTACGAACAATGTGCTGCCCTTCGAGATCAGGCAGTCTAAGAATGCGGACGAGAATATCCGCCTGAAATACCGCTATCTGGATCTGCGCAATCCGGAAGTGAAGGACAAGATCTTACTGCGCAGCCGCATCGTCACGGAGCTTCGCCAGAGAATGAACGACCTGGATTTCGTGGAGATCACGACGCCGATCCTGACCTGTTCTTCGCCGGAAGGGGCGAGGGATTATCTGGTGCCGGCCAGGAATCACCCGGGCAAATTCTATGCGCTGCCGCAGGCGCCGCAGCAGTTTAAACAGATCCTGATGGCTTCCGGGTTTGACCGTTATTTCCAGATCGCACCCTGCTTCCGGGACGAGGACGCCAGGGCGGACCGCTCGCCGGGCGAATTCTATCAGCTGGATATGGAGATGGCTTTTGCCTCCCAGGAGGATGTGTTCACCGTGATCGAGCAGGTGCTGCCGCCGGTATTCGAGAAGTACGGCGTCTATGACCAGGCGTCGACGGCGCCTTTTGTAAGGATCCCTTATCTGGAAGCGCTTGAGAAGTACGGCACGGACAAGCCGGACCTGCGGATCGATCTGGTGGTGCAGGATGTGACGGAGCTGTTCGGGCAGCTCGAGTTCGCTCCATTCAAGGATCATGTGATCAAGGCGGTGGTGACGGACGGCTATACGGCGACCAGGAAAGAGATCGACAAGATGTGTGCGGATGTGGAGGTGGAGACCGGCAATAAGGCGTACTGGTTTAGGGTGGACGAGAACGGTAACTATGTGGGCGGCATCTCCAAGTTCCTTGCGGACAGAAAGAGTGAAGTAGACAACCTGTTGGGATTAAAGCCGGGCGACTTTGTCGGAGTGACGGCCGGAGAGAAGAACGCGGCGGTGAAGACCTCCGGGGTGCTGCGCAGGATGCTTGGCATGAAGTCGGAAGGCCATTTCAGACAGGCCTGCTATGAATTCTGCTGGATCGTGGACTTCCCCATGTACGAGATCGGGGAGGAGTCCGGAGAGATGGAATTCTGCCACAATCCTTTTTCCATGCCCCAGGGCGGTATGCAGGCGCTTGAGACGATGGAACCCCTGGAGATCCTGGCGTATCAGTACGATCTGGTATGTAACGGCGTGGAACTGTCTTCCGGTGCGGTCCGTAACCACGATCCGGAGATCATGGTGAAGGCGTTCCAACTGGTGGGACTTGGTGAGGAAGATGTGAAAGCGAAATTCCCGGCCATGTACAACGCATTCTGTTACGGTGCGCCGCCTCACGCAGGGATCGCGCCCGGCGTGGACAGGATGGTCATGCTGCTGGCAGGCGAAGACAGTATCAGAGAGGTCATTCCTTTCCCGATGAACAAGCAGGCCCAGGATATCATGATGGGTGCGCCGGCCCAGGTGGATGAAAGGCAGCTTAAGGATGTGCATATCGAGGTCAGGATGCCGAAAGAGTAACTGGGGGCAAACGTGAAGTAATAATTTAATAATCTTTTTATTGTTAAGCAGATGAATGTTGTGGTATACTGTACTTGTAAATATAGTAAACGACATAACAAATTTCTGTTTCCGGCTCTTGCAGGAGCCATATACGGAAGCACCTGCAAGGCCGAAAACGAAATTTCTAATGTTGTTAACTATAAATCTATGTAAGATCTGTGAGCTGCTGTTCATGAAACTTATGTGGAAGCTGGCATGAATAAAATCTATAAAGGGAAGGAGAATTATTATGGCAAATGTATTTGACACGGCCAGATATGTTTTAGAGCAGTCTGGAGCAATGTCTACTATGAAACTACAGAAGCTATGCTATTATGCTCAGGCCTGGTCTCTTGTCTGGGATGATTCTCCTCTATTTAATGAAGATTTTCAGGCCTGGGCGAATGGCCCTGTATGTCCCGAATTATTTTACAAGACGCAGGGAAAATATTCCGTGGATGCGGAAGATGAGACTGGCGGAGAGGGTAATCTGTCAGATGAACAGAGAGACACGATCAATAGAGTTTTAAAGCATTATGGAAGTCATAATGCCCAGTGGCTGAGTCAGCTGACGCATATGGAGGATCCCTGGATCAAGGCCAGAGAAGGCGTGCCATCCGGAGCGGGCTGCAATCATGTGATCACGAAAGAAAGTATGGCATTGTACTATGGCGGGTTGTAAGAAAGATAAGCAGATCAGGCAAAAAGAAGTTCCCAAAGGAAAAAGTATTGCTCAGG
>CANOCU010000089.1 GCA_947564645.1 uncultured Lachnospiraceae bacterium | reverse complement strand
AATTCCTTACTGGCTGTAAGGGATATTAACCATAAATACATTGTAGTAGGAGGTATCTGTTATGGACGCAAAAACCTGTTTGGAGAAATTAAAGCTTGTGGGCGTTTTATCCTTTGCTACGGTTGACGGCGAGGGGAATCCACAGATCCGGTGCATCAGCGCGATTCATTTTGAGGAGGACGGCTTCTACTTCTTTACGGCGCGGGGCAAGGACTTCTGCCGGGAGCTTCTTGAGAACGGGAAGCTTCAAATACTGGCCTATACGCGTTTCAAGGAAATGATACGGCTGTCTGCAAAGGCCGTGCCGGCTCCCGAAGCGGAGCAGGAAGAGAAGATCGACACGATCTTTGCCGAACAGCCCTATTTAGCCAATGTGTATCCGGGCGATACCCGAAAGATCGGCATTATATTTGAGGTAAAAAATGCCGAAATGGAATATTTTCATCTCGGTGTAAATCCGATCTTCCGGGAAAGCTATACGCTTGGAGCAGGGACGATCCAGGAAAAGGGGTATTTCATTACGGACGGCTGTATCGGCTGCGGAACATGTCGGAAAAGCTGCCCGCAGGGTTGCATCGTGCAGGGAAAGCCTTATCATATTCAACAGGAGCACTGCCTGCATTGCGGAAGCTGTTATGAACACTGTCCCGTAAAGGCGGTTCGGAAACGAGGTGGAAAATGAAGCAATCTACACAAAACTGCAGCGAGCAGATCGAGAAGCTGAAAAAGCAGCTTGCACAGGCGGATGCGGTGGTCATTGGAGCCGGCGCCGGTCTTTCCACCGCGGCGGGCTTTGCCTATAGCGGGGAAAGATTTATGCGCTATTTTTCCGACTTTGCAGCGAAGTACGGGTTTCAGGATATGTATTCTGGTGGGTTCTACCCATACGATACACTGGAAGAACATTGGGCGTACTGGAGCCGGTACATCTATATCAACCGGTATATGGATGCGCCGAAACCGGTATACGACAGACTTTTGCAGCTTGTGAAGGATAAGGATTATTTTGTGATCACTACGAATGTGGATCATTGTTTCCAGAAAGCAGGATTTGACAGGAAAAGACTGTTTTATACGCAGGGGGATTATGGCCTGTTTCAATGCAGCGGACCCTGCTGTCAGGAAACGTTTGAGAATGAGGATATGGTGCGCGAAATGGTGGAGCGGCAGCAGGATATGCGGATCCCCACAAGCCTTCTGCCGGTCTGTCCCCATTGTGGGAGGCCGCTGACCATGAATCTGCGATCGGACAGCAGCTTTGTCGAGGATGAGGGATGGCACCTGGCAGCAGGCAGATACCGTGATTTTATATGCACCAGGAAGGACTGGCGGATCTTGTTTTTAGAATTGGGAGTTGGATATAATACCCCGGGGATCATCAAGTATCCCTTTTGGCAGATGACGGCGGAAAATCCGCAGGCGGTGTATATCTGTATCAATTATGGCGAAACATTCTGCCCGAGGGAGATTGCCAGGCAGTCGATTTGTATTAACGGGGATATAGGATGGGTTCTGCATACTGCATTTTCAGAAATTAAATTTTTTTAGAGTTTTGAAAACGAAGCTATTGCATATTTTACGTTAAACATGATATGCTCTTTCAAAAGCGAAAAAAATTTATGTTTTTGAAAGCGGGCGATTTTATGAAAACAATATGCAGGAAAAGATATCTGGAGCAGATGATTGCTTTAAAAGATACCCCCGATATAAAAATCATTACAGGAGTTAGGCGTTCCGGGAAATCTCAGCTGATGCAGTCTTATATAGAATACCTGCAGAATCATTTTGATCATGTCAATATCATTTTTATTGACTATATGGATTTGGCTTTTGAGGAAATCAAAGAATATCATGCGCTTCATGACTATGTGCAGGAGCGGTATCTGGCAGGAAAATCAAATTATGTCTTTGTAGATGAGGTGCAGATGTGCCCCGGGTTTGAGTTGGCCATTAACAGCCTTTATACAAAAAGAAAATATGACATTTATCTTACCGGATCGAATGCATTTTTATTAAGTGCAGATCTGGCAACACTTTTTACCGGAAGATATATTGAGATTCCTGTATTTCCTTTTAGCTTTGAGGAATATTGTGAATATTACAATGATATCAAGGACAAAGAACAGCTTTTTGAGGATTATTCCGTAAACGGTGGACTGGCAGGCTCTTATGTCTATCGAACCGAAAAGGACAGGACAAATTATATTAAAGAAGTTTATAAGACAATTGTGACCCGAGATCTTGTGCAGAAATATAATCTTCCCGATACCACGGTTCTGCAGCGGCTCAGTGAATTCCTGATGGATAATGTAAGCAATTTGACTTCCCCCAATAAGGTGAGCAATATTTTATCCGAAAACAGGATTATTACCAACCATATAACAATTGGCAAATATATTAAATATCTGTGCAATGCCTTTGTCTTTTATGATATTAAGAGATATGATATCCGGGGAAAGAAGTATCTGGAATCTCTGGATAAATATTATCTGTGCGACACAGGCATCCGCTATGCGGTTCTTGGCCGCAGGAATATGGACTATGGACGGATATATGAAAATATTGTCTGTATGGAACTTCTCCGAAGGGGCTTTGATGTCTATGTGGGAAAACTGTATCAAAAAGAAATTGATTTTGTGGCACAGTGTGGAAGTGAAAAAATATATGTTCAGGTCAGTGATAATATTACCGAAGAGGACACGTTTAAACGGGAGACCACACCTCTTTTAAGCATACGGGATGCGTATCCTAAAAAAATAATTGCCAGAACAAAACATCCGAAATACACATATGAGGGCATTGAGATATGGGATATTGCGGAATGGCTTCTGGAGAAATAAGCATACGGTATAGAGAATTTCATCACATGGTGCGCAAAAAACGTAATACCCCGGGGATCACCAAGTCCCCCTTCTGGCGGATGACGGCGGAAAAGCCGCAGGATCTTTACTTCGGGAAAATGCATATTTTTCCAAAAGTTCGGCGTAGAATATGGAAAGGGATTGATTTTGCAGACAGTTCCTTATAGAATACAATTACGGAAAATTGCATCAGAATGCAAAAACCCGGAGTAAGGAGAGAGAAATGGAGACGATCAAACGTGATCTATATTTGAATCGATTGATTGAACGCCGGGAAAACGGTTTGATCAAGGTAGTTACCGGAATTCGAAGGTGCGGAAAGTCTTATCTTCTGTTCAAGCTATATTATCAATATCTGTTGGATTCCGGCATAGAGGCATCCAGGATCATCAGGATTGCCTTGGATGATGACGAGTATGAAGAACTCCGTGAAGGCAGACGCCTCAGCACATATATTAAGAAGTGTATAACGGATGAGGGTACATGGTTTATCTTTCTGGACGAAGTTCAGATGTGCAGAGGATTCGAGTCGGTACTTAATGGTTTAAACAGGCGGGATAATGTGGATATTTATGTAACCGGAAGTAATTCCAGATTCCTTTCTACGGACGTACTGACAGAGTTTCGGGGGCGTGGAGATGAAGTAAGGGTCTATCCGCTTTCCTTTTCCGAATATGTTACTGCCTATCCAGGGGATAAACAGGATGCCTGGATTGATTATTATAATTATGGAGGACTCCCGTTGATTCTCAGCCGAAAAACGGATGAGTTGAAATCGAGATATCTGATCGACTTGTGCAGGGAACTGTATTTAAAGGATATCGAAGAACGGCATAAGCTGCGGGGAGATACTGTCATGGATACTTTAGTCAACATCCTTGCATCGGCGGTAGGCTCTTTGACAAACCCGACAAAACTGGCGAATACTTTCAAAAGTAATGGCATTCGTGTCAGTGATAAAACGATTGGAGTGTATATTGGATATTTATTGGATGCCTTTTTTATTAATAAGGCAGAACGGTATGACATAAAAGGGAAAAAATATATTGCCTCTCCTTTTAAATATTATTTTACCGATATCGGGCTGCGCAATGCCAGACTCAATTTCCGGCAGCAGGAAGAAAATCACATTATGGAAAACATTATTTATAATGAATTGCTTATCAGGGGATTCAATGTAGATGTTGGTGTTGTGGAACGTTCCGAACGTGATGAAAACGGAAAGACAATACGCAAAAAGCTGGAGGTCGATTTCGTTTGCAATCGTGGCAATCAAAGATATTATATTCAGTCGGCATTTGCCATTCCGGACAATGATAAAATGCAGCAGGAACAGAAATCCCTGGTGCATATTGGCGATTCATTTAAAAAGATTATTGTGGTGAAAGACCGTATTAAAGTATGGCGGAATGAGGAGGGAATTGTAATTATGGGAATCATGGATTTTCTTCTGAATCCCAATAGTCTTGAATTATGATCTTCATAGTTTTATGGTGCGCAAAAAACATAACACCCCGGGGATCATCGAGTATCCCTTTCTGGCAGATGACGGCGGAAAAGACACAGGGGCTGTGGTATTATGCACCCTGTATCTGTGCGCGTGCAAAATACTCCGGCAGGTGGAAATCAGGTTCCGGCACCGGAATGGGGGCGAAGCTGGCAAAGTGGGTCAGTCCTTCGCTCTCTTTTATTTTGTAGAAATTGCAGGTAAAGCGGCTTCCGTCTTCCGGCGTGAAAGCAGGATAGAGGGACTGCACCAGTGTCAGGGGCAGGGTGAGCCTAATGCTCCAGTGATCGTCCAGGACATCAGCCCGGCAAAGAAGTCCCTGCCGGAGTTCTTCCGGGAAGGGGGTACGGTTCCGGCGGCTTCTCCCGTAGCAGGCCAGCATGGCGCCGTTGGCATTCATCTCGAAGTTGAGATAGCAGGGGGTCTCTTCTTCCGGCGCAAAGCAGAAGAAGGCTTCCATGGCGGAATCCAGATAGACGGGATCGCCGTCATGAAGATAAGTACGGCAGGGATCCGCTTCCCGGCATGTCATCTCCAGCACAAAGCCGCTGTCTGGCAGAAAGCCCAACCGCCCTGTGGTTACAGGACGATAAGCGCCGCCCCAGTTGAACCGGTCCACACAAAAAACAGGGCAGCGGGAAAGGGCTTCTATGGTATCTATGGTGTGTACGTTGTAGGTCGTGTCAGTCATGTCAGATCCTCCTGAATGCTCCTACTGATTCCGGGACATATCTCTCAGACGGGTTTTGGCTGTTTTGTTCATTTGCAGAGCAAATTTCCTCTTGAATATTGTTTGTATATTGTAGCAAACTGCCCAAAAAAGCGCAAGAAAGATGAGGAAAACCGTCTTTTTTGATAAAAAAAAGTGCCTATCGTGCTATTGCCGGGTACAGGAAAGCTGTATATACTTATAGTTAACGACATTGGAACTTTTCAAACTTATCGAAGTGATCAAAGAGGAGGAGAAAGTGGGTATGAAGAAACCAGTACTTATTATCATGGCAGCAGGCATGGGGAGCCGTTACGGCGGTTTGAAGCAGATCGATCCGGTAGACCAGGACGGACACATCATCATGGATTTTTCCATCTATGATGCGGTGAAGGCCGGATTTGAGAAAGTTATTTTTATCATCAAGAAGGAGAACGAGCAGGATTTCAGGGAGACCATCGGCGACAGGATGGCGCAGCGGATCGAGGTGGAATATGTATTCCAGGATATCGCCAATCTGCCGGAGGGCTTTGCGGTGCCGGAAGGAAGAGTGAAGCCCTGGGGAACGGCGCATGCGGTCCTGTCCTGTCTTCCGGTAGTGGACGGCCCGTTTGCCGTCATCAATGCGGACGATTACTATGGGCAGCAGGCGTTCCAGATGATCTATGATTACCTGGCATCCCATGAGGATACGGATAAATACCAGTATACCATGGTGGGGTATCTGCTGGAGAATACGCTGACGGAGAACGGCCATGTGGCGCGCGGCGTCTGCGAGACCAATGATGAGGGCAAGCTGACAGAGATCACGGAGCGGGTGCGTATCGAGAAGCGCGAGGACGGTCCGGCTTACACGGAGGACGACGGGGCCACATGGACGCCGCTTGCCGGTGACACGGTAGTATCCATGAATATGTGGGGCTTTACCAACAGTATGCTGCCGGAGATCCGGGACAGGTTCGCGGCTTTCCTGTCGGAGAATCTGCCGAAGAATCCGCTCAAATGCGAGTATTTCCTGCCGTTTGTGGTGGATGAACTGATCAGGGAGGATAAGGCGGAGGTGACCGTGTTGAAGTCCAGGGACCGTTGGTACGGCGTGACTTACAGAGAAGATAAGCCGGTGGTGGTCAAGGCCATCCAGGATTTGAAGGATCAGGGCTTGTATCCGCAGAAGCTGTGGGAGTAAGCAGCGGTTATTTTGCCGGGCGCAGTCGGGTGGAACAGCCTGACTGCGCCTTTTTTAGTCCGGCTGATCAGACAGCGCCTTGATGGAGGAGGCGTACTCGGAGGGCGTCATGCCGGTGATCCGCTTGAACTGCCTGGAGAAATAATGGATGGAGGAGAAGCCGAGAGCATCCGCGATCTGGGTGAAATTGTAATGGTTTTCCCGGATCATCTGCTTGGCCAGATCTACTTTCATCCGGGAGAAGTATTCAATAGCGCCGTAGCCGCTCCTTGTCCGGAAGAGCTTCTGGAGCTGGGAGCGGCCTATGGAATTGCTCCTGCACAGCTGCTCGATGGTCAGAGTCTCACAGATGTGGGCCTCCATGTATTCCTGTACCTGCGCAAAGAGCTCTCCGTCAGCCTTCTGCTTGATGGATTTCACGATGGTCGGATTGATGGGCTGGTCGGGTCTTGCCATATAGCGGCGGATCAGCTGGATGAGCAGCTGTTCCAGATACAGGCGGATCAGCTGTTCCCCGGCGAAGCGGGGACTCTCGGATGGTATGAGTTCTTTCTGATAAGGATCGTCCATGCGGCCCTCGAAGACATGCTTGGCCTCCTGGATGATCTGCGCCAGAAGAAGCCGTTCCGGTTCGCTGATCTGCAGCACCTTTTCCTCGAAAAAGGACATAACGGGGGAATCGCAGGCAAAGGACATGACGACCAGATTCGGCGCGATCAGCCCGTTGGAATTCACGTCATGAAACTCATTGGGCTTGTGAAAGATGATGTCTCCCTTCTTTAAGGAATGGAATTTCTCGCCGGCCACCACATTCACTTCGCCCTTGTCAACACACAGAAATTCCCAGAAATCATGGGATTCTCCGGGGAAGGAGAAATTACACATATATTCGAAATAGTGAATGGAATACACTTCATGGATGCTCAGGGTATCCTGCAGATAAACGCTTTTGTAACTCATGGTTTTAGCTCCTGTCGTGGGAAAAGAGACTTATTGTGCAAATAAAGTGTCCTATTTGAAACCATTATAATACAAAAGTGCAAAGAAGGCAAAGACAAAAACAGTTTATTTTCAAACCGGATTGTCTAAAATACAGAGACAGGAAAAGAGAAGAAAGAAAAATTAGTCAATATTCCAGTCGACCTTTTTGGAAGGTGTGTTGAAAATTACCAACAGAGAGTGTGGACAGGGCAAAAATTGTGTAAAATTCACAAAAGCGGTCTGATAGTGCAAAAAGCGAAATAAATAAGATAAAGACATTTGCCAAAATGCTCTCTATAATGATAACAACAAACGGCGCAGGAAGGCAGGACAAGAAGCCTGGAATCCTGTAAATTTTGAACTAATTTAGGAGGTAAGAGTATGAAAAAGAAAATGTTAAGCGCACTTCTGTGTGTGGCCATGATCGCAGCGACTTTGACAGGCTGCGGCGGTGGTGGAGATTCCACACCGGCATCGGACGGCACGGCAGCCCCTGCAGAGGAAGCACCGGCTGAGGAAGCTCCCGCAGAAGAGGAAGCACCGGCTGAGGATGCAGCAGAAGAGGCACCGGCGGCAGAGGCATCAGACGGCACACTGGTTTACTGGTCCATGTGGGATGCAGCGGAACCGCAGGCACAGGCGATTAAGCAGTCTATCGAAGCATTCACCGCTGAGACCGGCATCGCTGTAGATGTACAGTTTAAGGGACGTACCGGTATCCGTGAAGGTTTACAGCCGGCACTGGATGCAGGAACCAATATCGATCTGTTCGACGAGGATATCGACCGTGTGAATACAACCTGGGGCAGCTACCTTCTGGATCTGGAAGAGTTGGCGAAAGCGAATGACTATGAGTCCACTGCAAATGCAGGTCTGCTTGCTGCATGTCGCGAAGTTGGCGGCGGCACCTTAAAGTCCATTCCTTATCAGCCCAATGTATTCGCTTACTTCTACAACATCGCGATCTTTGAGGAAGCAGGCGTTACGGCACCTCCCACGACCTGGGATGAGTTCCTGGATGTATGCCAGAAGATCAAGGATGCAGGTTATACGCCGATCACCAACGACAACGCTTACATCAGCAGCCTGTTCGGTTATCATATGAGCCGTCTGATCGGTGAGCCGGCTACGGAAGAAGTCGTGAAGAACGGTGACTGGGACAACGAGGCAGTGTTGAAGACAGCACAGGCGTACGAAGAACTGGCAAGCAAGGGCTACTTTTCCGAGACCATCGAGAGTAACCAGTGGCCGGCAGGACAGAACACAGAGCTGGCTATGGGTACGGCGGCAATGTACCTGAACGGTTCCTGGCTTCCGAACGAAGTAAAGGATATCGCAGGCGAAGACTTCCAGTGGGGATGCTTCAGCTACCCGGCAGTAGAGGGCGGTGTAGACGGAACAGAGGCTTCCAACTATGGCGCACAGGTATTCGCGATCAATGCGAAATCCACCATGCCTGAGCAGGCATTCCAGCTGATCACTTATCTGACCAAGGGTGAGGCGGACGCACTTCTCTCCGAGATGTCCGTTGGTATCCCGGCAGATTCCAACAATGCAGAGTGGCCGGCACTTCTGACCAATGTGAAGCCCGTTATGGACAGCCTGACAACACGTTATCCCTGGGGCGCAGGCGCAGAGGCGAATGCAGATATGACTCCGATCATCATCGAGAACTTCACGAAGCTTTGCGGCGGTTCTCTGGATGCACAGGGATTTGTAGATGCATTGAAGGCTGCAGGTAACTAAGCAGATTGATAAGACCTATCAACCAAATAGAAAGAGTTGCACGGATAGGCATGAGATGAGTACGGCGGCATCGTGTTTGGCGGTGCCGCCTTCTTTCACCATAAAAGCAGCTTCTTTCGCAAAAATGTTTCGACTTGTTCGTTTTTTCAATGAGAGGGGGTTATTGGATTGAAAAAGAATAAGACCATGATCGTGGTATTTCTGACACCCGCGGTCCTCATGTTCTGCGTTATCTTCCTGTATCCGATCATAAGAACCATTCTCATGAGTTTCTTTAAGATCGAAGGTGTGACGGACGCGGTATCGAAATGGCAGTTCTCGGGACTGGCCAACTACATAAAACTGTTTAATACGGAACTTTTCCGGATATCCATGTGGAATATCTTCCGCATCTGGCTCTTCGGCGGGGTGATCGTGATGGGACTGGCGCTTCTCTTTGCGGCAATCCTAACGAGCGGTATCCGCTTCAAGAATGTGTTCCGGGCAATTATCTATATGCCCAACGTCGTGAGTGCAGTGGCATTGGCGACCATGTGGCTGCAGTACGTATTCAGTCCCAAATTCGGCCTCTTTAAGACCGTCGGTGAGTTGCTTCACTGGGAATGGCTGGCGAAGTTCCAGTGGCTGGACCCGGCGCATCTGTTTACGGCACTGCTCGTAGCGTACTGCTTCGGTATGGTGGGATACCATATGCTGATCTTTGCCAGCGGCATCGAGCGGATCGGTACCGAATACTATGAGGCGGCGACTCTGGACGGCGCAAGCAGGATCCAGCAGTTCCGTTACATTACGCTTCCGCTGCTCAAGGGTGTTACCAAGACGAATATTACCATGTGGAGTATCAGTTCGGCGGGCTTCTTCCTTTGGTCACAGCTGTTCTCCATGGTGGTTTCCAATACACAGACCATCACACCGGTGGTATATATGTATCAGAACATCTTCGGGGCCGGCAACAGTATGACGGAGAGAAATGCCGGAATCGGCGCAGCGGTAGGCGTGCTCTTAAGCGTCTGCGTGGTAGTGATCTTCATCGTCTGCGATAAGATCTTCAAAGATGACGATATCGAATTTTAAAGGAGGGAGTAAGAATGGCAAAAGAAAAGAAAGTGCGTGACCGTGTGAACTGGCACAAAGAATTACGCCTGGCTCCCGGTTATATCATATTGACTTTGTGGGTTTTGTTTACCTTTGTCCTGTTAGGATGGGTAGTGGGCGCCAGCTTCTCTACATCCAAGGAGATCTTCTCCGGCGGTGTGTTCAAGTTTGAGACCGGTATTCATCTGGAGAACTATGCGAAGGCCTGGAGCACATCCAATGTTTCCGTATTCTTCATGAATTCGCTTGTATATGCGTCCATATCCTGTGCGCTGCTGATCGTGATCTGTGCGCCGGCGGCTTACGTGCTGTCCCGCTTCACTTTCCTGGGCAACAAGCTGATCCAGAACGGATTCGTAGCAGCCATGGGCGTTCCGGCGACTATGATCGTGCTGCCTCTGTTCGGACTGGTGGCGGGCTGGAATATCCTGAATGTGTCGCTGGCCAACCGGGCGGTGCTGATCTTCCTGTATGTGGGGATCAATGTACCTTATACGACGATCTTCCTGCTGACCTTTTTCAGTAATCTGTCCAAGTCCTTTGAGGAGGCGGCCGCGATTGACGGATGCCCTCCCATGAAGACATTCTGGAAGATCATGCTGCCGATGGCACAGCCGGGTATCATTACCGTGACGATCTTTAACTTTATCAACGTATGGAACGAATATTTTATGTCCCTGATATTTGCAAACTCTGACAAGGTAAAATCCGTGGCGATCGGATTGTACGGAATGATCAATTCCATGAGATATACGGGCGATTACGCCGGTATGTTCGCAGCGGTGGTCATCGTATTTCTGCCTACCTTTATTCTGTATGTGTTCCTGTCGGAGAAGATCATTGCCGGTGTTACGGGCGGTGGCGTGAAAGGTTAGGAGGTGCCTGAATGAGCAGAGAATTGTCAGATTTATTACGGATTTCGGAGAAGTTTGCAACAAGTGGGAAGCCGGAGCATGTGGAGCCTCACGGCAATGGTCATATCAATGATACGTTTCTTCTGATCTGCCGTCCGGAATCGGGGGAGACGATCAGATATATCCTGCAGCGGATGAATCATGAGGTGTTTAAGGATCCGGCAGGGCTGATGGAGAACATCACCGGTGTGACCGATTTCCTGCAGAAGAAGATCGTGGAGCATGGCGGCGACCCGGCAAGGGAATCCTTGAACGTGATCCCGCTCAGGGAGGGCGGCTCCTACTGGAAGGAAGAGGACGGCACTTTCTGGCGGATGTACCGCTTCGTGGAAGGCGCGGACAGCTTCGATATCGTGGAGCGTCCGGAGGACTTCTATGAGAGCGCCGTAGCTTTCGGGAACTTCCAGAAGCTGTTGGCGGAGTACCCGGCGGAGAGCCTGCATGAGACGATCCCGAACTTCCACAATACGGTGGACCGCCTGCAGAATTTCAAGAAGGCGGTGGCGGCGGATGCCATGAAACGTGCCGGGGAAGTGGCGGAAGAGATCAAGTTTGTGATGGACCGGGAAGAGGACTGTCATGTGCTGTGCGATTTGCTGGCATCGGGAGAGATTCCACTGCGGGTTACGCACAACGATACCAAACTCAACAATATCATGCTGGATCACAAGACGAGGAAGGGCATCTGTGTGATCGACTTAGATACGGTCATGCCCGGTTCCGCTTTGTATGACTACGGCGATTCCATTCGTTTCGGCGCCAATACGGGAGCGGAGGACGAGAAGGATCTGTCGAAGATTTCCTGCGACTTAGAGCTCTTCGCCTTATACACGAAGGGATTTATCGAGGGCTGCGGCGGATCGCTGACGGAGGCGGAGATCAGGCTTCTGCCCATGGGCGCGAAGCTGATGACGCTGGAATGCGGTATGCGTTTCCTGACGGATTATCTGGAAGGGGACCACTACTTCAAGATCCATCGTCCGGAGCACAATCTGGACCGCTGCCGGACTCAGTTCGCCATGGTCAAAGACATGGAGGAGAAGTGGGATCGGATGCGGGAGATCGTGGAGCAGTATTTATAAAGAAAGTCAGACAGAGCATTGACAGGACCGCTGCGGCGTGAAGCGCCGGGCGGTCTCTTTGCGTGAATATGCGTTAGGTGGATTTATGGAATTTCTCCTTTGAAATATCGGACAGAAATGATAAAATAGGACATGAAGTCTGGCTAAGAGAATAGTCTGAGGGGTTTGTCGATATTTGTCAGGGGTGGAAGTTTGAAGGGAATCAGGTATTTAAGGGAGTATTTTGCGACGCATTTTGCGGCGGTCTTTGCGTTCTATATTTCGGTGGCGGTGTTTGTCATCGCTTTTATTTTCATGACGTATCTGAAAAACGAATATCAGCATTACCTGTGGGAGAAGAGCTATGAGACCGAGGATGCGGTGATGGAGGCCATGCAGCGGGATCTGAACGCCTCTTTTCGGGAATTGATCACGACGGGCAGCGAGATGGTGACGGATAAGAAGCTTCTGGAGCTGACGGCCGAGGTGGACAAAGCGGCCGGCAAAGGCGTCAAGGCCGGGCAGAGCTATCTGAATCTGTACAATGCGCTAGTGGCATATGATCATCTGCGTTTTGTTTCCGCGGTGGCTGTGGTGGGGAAGGACGGGATGATCTGTCAGTATGACCGCTATAAGCAGCTGAAGTCGACGATGTGGGATGACGATAACCTGGCGTATGTGGAGGCGATGGCCAAGGAGCTTTTTCAGAGCATAGCGGACGATAACCTGCCGCGCTATATGGCGCATCTTTATCCGCACGCCTATCCGGATTCCGAGCGGCAGGTTTTCCATGTGGCCTATCCGCTGACAGGGGGCGTGACCGGAATCCGGTCGACAGAGTATGCGGTGATCATCACTTACAGCATGGAGGTTTTCGACACCTTCTTAAATACGGTGGAAGTGCCGCAGGTAAAATATATTTATGGTTACATAACGGATGAGCAGGGGGATGTCCTGTACTATAATAACGCAAGGCATGAGAGTGCACAGGACTTCCTGCAGATGGAAGAAGGAGAGGCGACGCTGATCGCCAAACCGTTAGAGTATTTTGACTGGACGGCCAACGTGATCATGGATGAGACGCAGATGAAAGCCCATGTGGATGAGATTTACCGCAAGGGGATCATTCTCTATATGTCGATCCTCGCGGTCTATATTGTGATCATTATCATGGTCATCAGACGGCTGTTAAACCCGATACATTCCATTTCGGAATCTTTAAAGGCGGCCGAGCAGGGAGATTACAATTCCAAGATCAGGATAGAAGGCAGGAATGAGATCTGGCAGCTGGCGGAGGAGTATAACCGGATGGCGGATGCCATCGAAGAGAAGAACGGGGAGATCCGGCGTAAGAATGAGGAACGGCTGGAGTCCTTAAAGCAGCAGCACCGGGCGGAAATGGAAGCGCTGGAATCCCAGATCAATGCCCATTTTATCTGTAATACACTGGGGTGCATTAATTATGAGGCCATCGAGGCGGGTAACCATCAGGTATCGGTCCTGATCAAGAAGCTGTCCAATATTCTGCGCTACACCTTTGACCAGCATTGCCAGACGGTCTATATGTTTCAGGAGATCGCCTGGGTGGACCAGTACCTGTACCTGCAGAAGAACCGGTATGAGACGCTGTTTGACTATGAGATCCGCTTTCCGGATGCCTATCATTACTGGCCCTGCTGTAAACTGATCTTTCAGCCCTTCGTGGAGAACTCGATCCTGCATGGCTTTAAGGGTCGCGAATCCGAATCGGGGGGGGGTATGATCAGGATCACGGGAGAAGGCTTCGGAGACTGGCTGCGGATCGTGATCGAGGATAACGGCGCCGGCATGGAACCGGAACAGGCAGCAGCCATCAGAGAGGTCCTTGCGCGGAGAAAGGACGGCGGACTCAAGAGCCGGAAGGGTGCGGGTATCGGAATCTGCAATGTAGTCATGAGGATGTATATGTTCTATGGGAAAGACCTGGATATCACGCTGCAAAGCGCGGTCGGGGAAGGCACGGTATTTACGTTCAGGATCCCGCTGCCGGGACAGGAGAGAGAGGAAGGCGTTTGTGCCGAAGAGGACAGGGAGGTGCAGGCATGAGAATTATGATCGTGGAAGATGAAAAAAGATCCTCGAGAGGATTGAAGAATCTGCTGCTCTCCATTTCCGAAGAGTGCGAGATCGTGGCGGAGGCGTCTGACGGACAGAAGGCATTCGAACTGATCCTCTGTCTGCAGCCGGATGTGGTCTTTACGGATATCAAGATGCCTTTCATGGACGGGATATCGATGATCAAGGCGGTGCAGGCGCGGGGCGGCGTGCGGACGAGATTCGTGATCATCAGCGCTTATGAGGAGTTCGAGCTGGCCAGGCAGGCCATCTCCCTGGGGGTGGTGGAATATCTGGTAAAACCATTGACGCTGGAGGATGTGGAGAAGGTGTGGAAGCGCCTGCAGGAAGACGGAACGCAGGTGTTCTGTGGGGAGAAGGAACAGGCGGATCTAAAGAGCCAGTATCCGGACGCCCATCCGCTGATCTTAAAGGCGCTCGACATCATTCAGTGCAGCTATGCCACGAAGCTTTCCCAGAAGGACCTGGCGGAGAATTTGGGGATCAGCGCGGAATACTTCTCTTTCCTGTTCAGCCGGGACATCGGTGAGAACTATGCCAAGTTCCTGCGGCGGTACCGGATTGAGAAGGCTAAAGTGCTGCTGTCCACAGACGCGGTGCCCCGGGAACAGATCCCTTACAGCGTGGGTTTTTCCGACCCGAAATATTTCTACAGATGCTTTAAGGAAGAGACGGGTGTCAATATGACGGAATATAAGAAGACGAAGTGCTGAACGCTTCGTCTTCTTGCATATCACAGCTTATGATATCTGAATGTAGTTCATCAAAATGTACATATTATCTTAAAAATATCCACTTATCTTAAAACATTCCACTAATAATTTGCCCATATCTCAAAAATGTCAGTTGTTGGAAAACGGGAAAAAAGTAAAATAGATAGTATCATCAATTAACTTTAGGTAATTGCTAAATGTTGTTAGTCTTTGATGTGGATAATTATCCGTATATAA
>CANOCU010000088.1 GCA_947564645.1 uncultured Lachnospiraceae bacterium | reverse complement strand
GTCCCATTAAACGTACTTATAAGGAATACCAACCCATTTGCTGACTAACACCAAAATTATTTTACATCGTTAAGAAAATAAAGAACGATTACGATATATATAATAAGAACCGGGCACATATGTGCTGACTGCAAGTAAACGGATTTACGTTTCCAGGCTAAGGAGGGCAAGAACATGAATAAAGTAAACGGATTCAATCCGTATCAGAACAACCACTATGACAATACTGTCAACAGAAAGAATGCATCCAGATCAGCGAGAACTGATTCTTCCAGAACCGGCAGCACCAGAAAGTCTGACAATAATACAGTACAGCTGAGTGACAGGGCCAAAGCGCTTTTGCAGGAACTAAAGAAGACTTACTCCAACATGGACTTCATGGTAGCTGATTACGAGTCGGAGGAAGAAGCTTCCGCATACCTTTCCCGCGGCACGAAGGATTACAGTGTCCTGATCGATCCCGAGGAATTAGAGCGCATGGCTTCCGATGAAAATGTGAAGGAACAGAATCTCTCTCTTCTCGACGATGCGGTTGGAAAACTGGATGAGATGACAGAGAAATTAGGTGACAAGAAGGACGAAGTAGTCCGCATGGGCATCAATATCGGGAAAGACGGTGAAGTATCCTATTTTGCTGAATTGGAGAAAGCCGGAGAACGCCAGAGAGAGTTCATCGACAAGATCCGTGAGGACAAGAAGGAAAGTGCTAAAGAGGCCGCTGCAAAGGCAGATCACAGCGCTCATGGTAAATATGAATACACACACAGCAGGCATACCACTTTGTATGCGTCAAGCGCCGACGAGCTGTTGGATAAGATCCGGAATGTTGACTGGGACAATATCAGGGAAGAGACTACGATCCCCACACCGGGCGGGCGTTTTGATTTTACTGTATAAGATACGTCTCTTTTCTTTGACACAGAGCCGGATAAACTTATACAAAAAGCACAGAACGATTGATCCCATAAATTGTTCTGTGCTTTTCCATATTTCTGTTCATCTTCTGCTTCCGGTAAGTATTAAAATCCGGCCAGTTCTTTCCTTCGCAGACCACCGAAGAAATCATCGATCGCCTTAACGATCTCCGCAGGCTCCATGCTCTTTAACAAATATCCTTCCGGCTTCAGCGCCATCGCACCGTCCCTGGTCTCCTGATCTTCTCTGCTGGTCAAAAATATCACAGGAATATCTGCAAAATCATGCTCGCTGCGGATCATCTCCAACACCTGCTTGCCGTCCACGATCGGCATCTCATAATCCAACAGAACAAGATCCGGTCTGTTAGTCGATATCGCCTTGATCGCCATAGCCGCAGAATTGGCCAGGCTGACCTGATAAGACTCTTCCAACCATCCTTTCACGTTTCTGAGCATCGTTCCTGAATCATCCACTACCAGAATCTTTTTCTTATTCTGTCTGCCATGTTTCCTCTCATAATGGCTGATCGTTGCTACCACTTCATTTACATTGATTGGCCGCTGAAATCTCTGTCGGATCAGGTTCTTGGAAATGATCTTCTCAACCGAGTTCAATTCATCCATATCTCCTACAATAAAAATAGGAATATCGCCCTCCGCTGCCTTATCCTTAATGAAGTTGAGCGCCTGCAATTCTTCCAGCATATTCTCATCTACATAGAGTAACATAACCGCAGGCGTTTCCTCAATCTTATTGATCGCATTGATATCTGCCTTCACCATCGTCACGTCATATTCCGCCTGTTCAAACCAACTCTTCAGCGATAATATAAGATAACTCTGAACCTCTGAGACAATTACTACATTTGCCATTTTCATCCTCTCCTAAGTAGCATAATTTGACACCTTTGAGTATAGCAAATTTTCCCTGCCATAGCAAGTCTAATTCTGCATCCGGATCTGCTCGCTCTCCACCGGCTCATACCGCACAAGCGTCGTACCGTCCAGGTTCTCTCTGTGCATATCCACCGCCGTGATCTGATGATTCCCATAGGTGGTATAGTAATAGATCCCCTTATCCGCATTGCAGCAGGAAGTGAAGATCGTCACCTCATACTGCCCATCCTCCAGCACGCAGCATCCCCGCGGCTGGTCCACCGACCCCAGGATATGGAAAAACTGGCTCACGCTCTCCGCCTCCGTATCCCCGGAGACCGAATTCATCTTCACAAAGGCTGCCCGCACGAACCGTGACTGGGAGGACAGATCTCCCGGCAGGCCGATGGCCCCCATCCCGCGGCTGTAAGTCTGCAATTTCAGTTTATCACAGAAATGATTCGTTGGCGCCTTGGGTGACAGGGCCATATAATTGTTGAGATAGAACATCTGCTCCCCGAAGGGCGGATTGTTGGTCAGGATCCCCACCGGGTTCTCTTCCACCTTCAGACCGGCTTCCATCGCCTCCACCGTAATCGCTTCCCTGCTGTCCGCGATCAGCCAGTGCAGCTGCGCAGGCGGCAGTTCTTTACTGAACGGCTCGTCGGTAATATTGATCCTGTCAAGCAGCGCCCGCACCTCCTTCACCGTGCCGCACTGCCCCAGAAGCCAGGGGATCAGTTCAAAGGACGCCACGTTTTCCTTATCCCGCACCCAGTCTCCGTATTTCGCGTTTCCCACGAAGTTCAGGCCGGCCATTCCCAACCCTCTCTCGTTCACCGCGTCATAATACAACGGATACTCATTCACTACATGCGCCATACCGATGATCGCATAATGTTCTTCCATTGTCCCCATACTGCGAAACCGCAGGGGATATCTGCGGGGCGTCACCGCAACCTCGTCGCCATAAGAAAAATCGTAATCCAGTGTGCGCCCGAAATAGAAATCTTTTGTCTTATAAGTTGCCGCCGTACACATATCGTTATCTCCTCCTGTCTTGTGTGCCTGCTTTATTATATGACAAAACACTGGGGATTTACTCATCTAACCCGCCCTTTGACCGCGGAAATAGTACCACGCGCCCGCCAGATCCGCCAGAATCCACCCGATGGGCACAGACATCCAGATGCCCGTCACACCCACCGTCCCGATCGACGACAGCGCGTATGCCAGCACCACCCGCGTCCCCAGCGAGATCACCGTAAGGACTACGGAGATGCCCGGTTTATGGACGGCCCGGTAATAACCGTAGAACAAAAACAGAAGGCCGATGCCGAAATAGAAAGCCCCCTCGATACGCAGATACCCTGCGCCCACAGCGATCGCCGCCGCACTCTCCTCCTTCAGGAACAGCCCCATCAGCGGCTTCGCAAAACCCACCACCAACACCGAGATAACCAGGCAGAAGACGAAAGCGCTTAAGACCGCATCCCTCATGCCCCTGCGGATCCGCTCCGTCTTGCCGGCGCCGTAATTCTGCGCCACATAGGTGGAAAAGGCGTTGCCGAAATCCTGCACCGGCGCATAGGCGAAGGAATCGATCTTCACCGCCGCCGCAAAAGCCGCCATCACCACCGGGCCGAAGCTGTTCACCAGTCCCTGCACCATCAGAATACCGAAATTCATGATGGACTGCTGCAGACAGGTCAGGGAGGACAGTCCCGCCAGTTCTTTCAGGATCCTCAGGTCGAAGTGACAGTTTTTCCCGGAAACACGAAGTTCCGGATATTTCCCGAAATAATAGAGCACAATGCCGATCCCTGCCAGATACTGGGAGATGACCGTAGCCGCCGCAGCGCCGCCCACACCCCATCCGAAGCTTCTGATAAAAAGCAGGTCCAGCACGATATTGGTCAGCGCCGACACTGCCAGAAACAGAAGCGGCACCACGGAATTGCCTACCGCCCGCAGCAGATTGGCCACAAAATTATAGAGAAACACCGCCATGATCCCGGCAAAGATCCACACCAGATACTCCCGCATCAGCGCCGTCACCTCTCCCGGCACGCGCAGGAAGATCAGGATCCCTCCCATGCCAAGATACACCGCCGCATTCAATACCACCGCCACCAGCCCGATCGAGAGAAACGCAATATAGATGCCCCTCTCCAGCCTGTCCTTATCCCTGCTGCCATACTGCATGGAAAAAAAGGCGCTGCTGCCCATGCACAGGCCGATGATGATGGATGTGATAAACACCATCAGCGTATAGGAAGACCCCACCGCCGCCAGCGCGTTTTCTCCAAGATAGCGTCCCACGATCAGCGTATCCACCACATTATACAGCTGCTGCAGCAGATTCCCCACCATGATGGGGAATGCAAACCGCAGCAGCTTATGTACGATTTTTCCTTCTGTCAGATCGTAATTCATAACCACTTCTCTTCCAATTAACGACTCACTCCGTCGGGAAGGCGATTCTTCGTATTATCACAGATACGTCTTCCTATAGATCGTAATACATCTTAAACTCCGCCGGGTTCGGGATCTGTTCCAGCTTCTTTAGTTCGCCTCTCTTGCGGGCCACCCAGATATCGATCAGCCGCTGAGGGAAGACGCCGCCCTTCGTCAGATAATCATGATCTGCTTCCAACGCATCAAGCGCCTCGCCCAGAGACCCTGGCAGGCCCTTGATCTTCTTCTGCTCTTCCTCCGACAGGGTATAGAGATTGAAATCATACGGCCCCCATCCGTTTGCCTCCGGGTCGATCCGGTTCTCGATGCCGTCCAGGCCGGCCATCAGAATCGCCGCATAAGCATAGTACGGATTGGCCGTCGCATCGGGATTGCGCAGTTCGAAACGCTTCGCCTCCGGCGACTTGGCATACGCCGGAATGCGGATGACCGCGCTGCGGTTGGAGGTAGCATAACCCACCGTCACCGGCGCCTCAAATCCCGGCACCAGACGCTTGAAGGAATTGGTGGACGGATTGGTAAACGCACACAGGGAAGCGATATGCTTTAACAGACCGCCGATAAAGTAATGGGCCGTGCGGCTTAAGCCCGAATACCCCTGCGCGTCATAGAACAGCGGTTTTCCGTCTTTTAACAGCAGCATATGTACGTGCAGGCCGCTGCCCGCCTCCTGATAGATAGGCTTGGGCATGAAGGTGGCCGTCCTGCCCTCCCTGGCTGCCAGATTCTTGATGATATACTTGATGATCATGGTGTTGTCCGCCATCGCCGGCATATCCGCCAGTTCCACCTCGATCTCCATCTGGCCCGGGCCGCCCACCTCATGGTGATGGTATTTCACGCGGATGCCCCAGTCCTCCATCATCATGCACATACGGCTCCGTAAGTCATACCCCACATCCTGGGGCGCCGCCACATGATAACCGCCCTTGTAAGGCACTTCATAACCGTTGTTGCCCTGCCTGTACGGATCCATACTGCAGTTCCACTCCGCCTGCCTGGTGTTGATCTGATAGCCGCACTGCTGGGGCGTCACCTCAAAGCGCGCACTGTCCAGCAGATAAAACTCGAACTCCGGCCCGATGATCATGCGGTCCGCGATCCCGCTCTCCTTCATATACTCCACCGCCCGCAAGCTCACATTCTTCGGATACTGGTCGAAGGGCTTGTTCTCCCCCTGCCCGATGGTGCACACGTTACCGCACATCGTGAGAGTGGGCACCGCCGCAAACGGATCCACATAAGCGGTATCCGGATCCGGCAGAAACACCATATCGCTCTTCTCGATGGGTGCATACCCGTAATTGGATCCGTCGAACCCGATCCCGTACGTAAACGTATCCTCACCAAACCGCTCCACCGGTATGGTGATATGCCGCCATCTTCCGTCGATGTCCGTCATCTTGAAATCGATCATCCGGATGTGCTGCTCTTCACACAGCTGCCTGATTGCCTTACTTTGGTCCATAACCCCGTCCTCCTTGCTTTTGCTCTTACTGATCGCTATTCTTTGATCCGGTCAATATCCGTGAGATTGACTCCCAGGCTGCCCAACAATGCTTTTAAGATCAGATATTGTTCCTTCAGCTTGGCATATGTCCTGGAAGCATTCTCCTCTTTCGCCAATATCATATATTCCTGTATATCTTTAAAGTCATCCATGGCGTTCTTCATGATTTCAGCATTATTCATTTCATCTACCATCCTTTCACCGCCTTCTTCTTGCTACATCGTCTGTTTGCCTGTATACTTATTGTAGTGGATTTTCAGAAAGGTGTAAAGCCTGAAAAAGAGGAAAAGAAGAGGAAAGGAAAGACCGCCATGCCATCCTACCAGATCCTGATCGTGGAAGACGATCCCGTTATAAACGTCCAGCTTCAGACACTTTTACAGGGCAACGGCTACACTGCACTTACCGCCGAACCGTCTGACGATATCATAGACCTCGTCAGGAGCAGACAGCCGCATCTGATCCTGCTGGATATCAAACTGCCGGGGGAAAGCGGTTTTTCCCTCTGTTCGAAGATACGGACCTTCTCCGATGTGCCGATCATCTTCGTGACAAGCAGCAATACGGATATGGATGAATTGAACAGCATCCTCTTAGGCGGCGACGCCTTTATCACCAAACCCTACAATACCGCCATCCTGCTCGCCAAAATCTCCTCCCTGCTAAAGCGCGCCTATGAACGCGGCCGGGAGGAAATCTTTCTCTTCCAGGGAGCCGTGCTCCATCCGGAAAGCAGCACACTGGAATATCAGGGCCGTCAGGCCGATCTGACGAAGAACGAGTTGAAGATCCTCGTCTTCCTGTTCCGACATGCCGGAAAGATCTGTTCCCGCGGTGACCTGATCGATTATCTCTGGGACAATCAGCTCTACGTGGACGACAATGCCTTAAGCGTGAACATCAACCGGATCCGCGAGAAGCTGTCCGCCATCGGTCTGAACGACTTTATCAAGACAAGACACCGCCAGGGGTACACGCTATGAACAGGAAACTTTACTGGAAGAACCGCATCCCTTATTTTCTCCTGCATATCCTGTGTATGCTGCTGCTCTCCTTTTTCCTGACGGTTACCGGCGAAAGCCCTGACGCGGTCCTGTTCATCCTGCTTATCTGGATCCTGCTCCTGCTCGGCTGCACCGCGGCCGGCTGTCACCGGCGGGGAAGGGAACTTGACCGGCTGCTGCAGATGGCGGAACAGCTAAAGCAGCGTTACCTGATCGCCGAGATCATGGAGCAACCCCTGCGCGCGGAGGATCAGGTCTTCCACAGGCTCCTGCAGCTTGCCGGAAAATCCATGCTGGAAGAGATCGGCGCCGTAACCCGCGAACGGACGGACTACCGGGAATATATCGAACAGTGGATCCACGAGATCAAGACGCCCATCACTGCCATGCGGCTGCTGTGCGAGAACAACCGCACGCCTTTTACAAGAGAGCTGCTGATCCAGTTAGAGAAAACAACCGGCTACACGGAGCAGGCGCTCTACTACGCCCGCAGCGAACACACGGAGAAGGACTTTTCCGTCCGTGAGATCGTGCTCACCGACGTCGTCCACCGGGCCGTCACCGACAACAGATATCTGCTGCGGCAGGAGCATGTGATCGTGGAGGTTGCAGAAAGCCGCCAGACCGTCTTTTCCGATGAGAAATGGCTGCGCTTCATCTTAAGCCAGTTCCTCCAGAACGCCGTGAAATACCGCCGGACGGACTTTGCAAACGATTCTGCCGGGGACGCCGATCCGCCCGCGGTCCGCTTCCGTACAGTGCAGAAAGGCAGCATCGTGCTTTTATCTGTCTCGGACAACGGCATCGGCATACCCGAAAGCGACCTGCCGCGGCTCTTCGACAAGGGATTTACCGGACGCAACGGACGGCTCAGGCAGGGTTCCACCGGCCTTGGCCTGTATCTGTGCAAACGGTTGTGCGACAAACTGGAGATCGGTCTGGAAGTACATTCCCCGGCGGACATCGTTTCCGGCGGCGCTGCCACTTCCGAGGCAGACTCTCATGCTTCCACTCCCGGCACCACGATCCTGTTATCATTTTATGTAAACCATCTGATCGATCAGGTGCAGTGATCGCCCGCACCGGCCATTGACGTGCCTGGCAACGCTGCGGCAAGGATCCTGCAGCGCAGTCCCTGCCAATCGGATTCGGGCTTCTTACAGGCAGATCCGCTACAGCATAATCTTACATTTTTGTTAGAACTTTGTAAGAAAACAGGATACAAAGCATCTCCGCTACAGGATAGACTGGAATCATACAAGACAAGGAGGTAAACGACAACCATGAAACCAGTCTTACAACTGGATCACATCCAAAAATATTATGGGAACGAAGATACGCTCACCCAGGCCATCAGGGATATCAGTTTCTCCGTGGAAGAAGGCGAATTTCTGGGGATCATGGGCGCTTCCGGTTCCGGCAAGACCACCCTTTTAAACTGCATCTCCACCATTGACACCGTAAGCGCCGGACACATCTATCTGGGCAGCACCGATGTGACCGACTTAAAGCCGAAGCAGCTGGCACGTTTCCGCCGGGAGAATCTGGGCTTTATCTTCCAGGATTTCAACCTGCTTGATACGCTGACGCTGGGAGAAAATATCTCGCTGGCGCTGACCATCAACAACGTACCCGTTCACGAGATCGGTCCCCGTGTACAGGAGGCTGCGGCCAGGCTGAATATCGCCGATCTCATGGACAAATATCCCTATCAGGTGTCCGGCGGACAGAAACAGCGCTGCGCCTGCGCCAGAGCGCTGGTGGGAAACCCGAAGCTGCTCCTGGCTGACGAACCTACAGGCGCCCTGGACAGCCACGCTTCCCAGATGCTGCTCTCCACGCTCCTTGGCATCAACGAGACGCTCCATGCCACCATTCTGATGGTGACTCACGACGCCTTCTGCGCCAGTTATGCCAGCCGGATCCTGTTCTTAAAAGACGGCCGCATTCTCACGGAGCTTATCAAAGGCAGCGACTCCCGCCGCATTTTCTATGAGAAGATCTTAAGTGTCCTTACCATGTCAGGAGGTGGCCAGACCAATGTATGCTAAGCTGATCCTGCGGAATGTGAAGCGTTCCGCCAAAGACTATCTGATCTACATCGTCACATTGACGATCTGCGCCACGCTTTTCTACGCTTTCCTGTCCATCACAAGCCGGTACTACAAGCCGGATGTGGGCGCTGAATATGACTTTACCGTACTGGGTGACAGCATGAAGCTTGCCGTCGTCTCCATCACGCTGCTGCTCCTGTTCCTGATCCGCTATGTGAACAATTACATGCTCAGGCACCGGCAGAAGGAATTTGCGGTGCAGGCCGTACTCGGCATGGAACAGCGCACTATCGCCTGGCTTTTCTTCGCGGAGACTTTCGCGCTAGGCGCCGTATGCGTCCTGGCAGGCATCTTCCTCGGCGTACTCTGCTCCCAGCTGATCACGGCCATGCTGCTGTCCGAGTACGGGCTTACGTTCCGGCTGTCCTTCATGCTCTTTCCGGACACGGTCGTCCTCACCGTATGCTTCTTTACCTTAAGCCTGCTTGCGGCAGGACTGTCCAACGTACACACCCTGCGCCGGATCAAGGTCATCGACATGCTCTACGCCGACAGGCAGAACGACCCGCAGCTTATAAAAAGCCGCTACATGCAGGCCATGACCGCACTGCACGGTATCGTCCTGTTTATCATGGTACTTGCGGGAATCTCCAAACTGCGCTTTTATTTCGATCCCCGTTTTCCCCTGCCGGTGCACATAATGTTCTGGGGCAATCTCCTGGCGCCGGCGCTTAGCCTTGCGTTGCTCTTGCTCTGGCTGGTCGGAAAGGCTGTCTTTTCGAGGAAAAACAGACAAAACTTCCTATGGGATTTCCGCACGCTGCTCCTCGTCAAGATGTGCCTTTCCCTGATCAACGCCTGCTTCTCTGCCAGTGTCCCGCGCATCTGCGCCCGCTATCAGATCTCCTTCGGTTCCTCCGTACTGGGCTCCGATACCGGCCCAAACACTTACCTGATGTTCCTGCTGGCAGATCTGATCTATCTGGTCTTCGGCGTTTTCTATCTGGCGGGCGAAGCGATCTGTCTCTGGAAGGAAAAAAGACCGGCCCACACTTACCGCGGCCAGAATCTCTTCTTCTTCGGACAGATCACCTCCCGGCTGACGACCACCGCCAGGACCATGACGCTGATCTGCCTGACCTTTATGCTGTCGATCTTCCTCTTCCTGGCCGCACCGGCGCTGACCGGATGGGCAACCGGCTATCTTGCGATCCGCGCGCTCTACGATGTGCAGATCAGCACTGCCTACAATAACGTCTACGAGGAAGAGGACCTGCCCACAGGCGGTTACGGATCGGTGAGCGCCTTTCTGGAAGAACATGGAATAGAGCCCGCTGCCGACTGCACCTTCCATCTCTACCTGCCCCGCAGGGAAGAGTTCCGCAACCGGATCAAATGGGATTTCCCGGTGGTGGCGATCGCCCTCTCCGACTATAATGCCCTGCGGAAAATGCTGGGCTATACACCGATATCGCTTGGGGAAAAAGAATTTGCGACCCAGTGGCAGACGATCGCCACCGAAGAAGAACGGGAACGGTTTCTGGCCGCGCATAAGACGCTCGAGACCGATGCAGGTGTCCTGACCATGGCTTCTGTACCGGAACACGCTCCTGCCGTAATGGAAAGTGCTCCCACTAACAGCCGCACCTTCACAGGCAAAGACAGTACCGGGCCCTCTTCCCAGGCAGAGGGCGGCCGTCCCGGCGATCCGCTCTATTACACGGAAGCACTGGGGGAAACTCTCTACAACCGCTACACGGATGTGATCTATATCTTCCCCGATTCCGTCTGCGGCCGGCTGCTTCCCGTCATGCAGAACCGTTACCTGCAGACGAAGGAACCGATCGCCTACGACGACGCCCTGCTGCTGCAGGAAATGTTCCTGGAAGAATATCCGGAAGAGCCTGCGGGCGGCGAAGGCACAAGCTACTATCTCCGCACCCGGACCGAGCAGCTTAACGGTACGAAAGCGACAATCTTTACCACCCATGCCATGATGACCTACTGCGGCGTCATCCTGATGGTGATCTGCCTGACGATCCTTTCCCTGCAGCAGCTGTTGGACGCCTCACAATACCGATACCGTTTCGGCGTACTGCGGAAAATGGGCGTGGAGGAAGATGCCATCGGGAAGCTGATCCTGAAACAGCTGCGCATCTGGTTCGGCCTGCCCGTGTCCGTCGCCGTACTGATGTCCTCTGTCCTGGTTTTCTATTTCTTCACGACCATCCGGGATCAGATCGTTGCCTATATCGGCCCAGGAGCCTTGGCCGCGCAGGTGGCAGTCACCGCATTGATCCTGTCGATCCTGCTGCTATGCTATTTCCTCAGCACCTGGATCTTATTCAAAAAAACTGTAGGGGACTGATTCCCCTACAGTTCTTCCACAAACAATATGTACTTCTGGCTGCGGATCCACTGTACCAGTTCCGGCCTGTCCTTGCCCCGGTACATCTCGAAACTGGCAATCACCGACTTGTCGTTGGGGTCGATCTTGCCCTTCGCCATCTCCATGCCCTTCAGCACTGCATTCCGCATATTCACTTCCTTCATAAACTGACGGATATCCGCGCCCTCGTCAAACTCCACATACAGATCGAAGGACTTCGCGTGGCTGTGCAGGTTCTGATCCAGCTTCACCAGCACCCGCAGCGTGAGCATGATGAACAGCAGCGCCACCACCGCGCCCTTCCAGAAACCGATCCCTACCGCCATTCCCTCGCAGGCGCATACCCAGAGCCCGGCGGCGGTGGTCAGCCCTCTCACATGGTTGCGGCCGGTGACGATGATCGTCCCCGCTCCCAGAAAACCGATGCCGCTGATGATCTGCGCCCCCATCCGGGCCATGTCGCCGGTATTATGTAAACTAATCCGCATGTACTCGCTGGTCAGCATCACAAGCGCCGCCCCCATGCACACCAGGGCATGGGTCTTCACACCCGCGCCGCGCCCCCTGCTGCTGCGCTCCACGCCCACCAGAGCGCCGATAAATGTGGCGAACGCAAGCCGCAGGACGACTGACAGCAATGAAAGTTCGGAGGTTATTTGTGCCGCTGCATTTCCCATAGTGATCCCCCCTGCAGTATCCTTTACCACAATTATAGCAAAGCCCCCAGGAAGTGTAAACCCGTTACTCCGAACCCATCGTTTCCATCACGGTTATCTGCCTGATCCGCTTCGCAGGCCCCGTCACCGCCAGGCCGACTGCGACCCCCATCACGGCCACGATGACCGCAAGTTCTCCAAAAGGGATCTGCCAGGGCTCACCCCAGCGGGATGTGACCAGCCATGAGAACAACAGCCGGTTGAGCGGCAGACCGATGATACACCCGAAGAGCACGCCGGACACCGCGTAAGTCAGTGTCTCCCCCACGATCATCCGCACCAGCTGGCGGTCGCTCATGCCGATAGCCCGCATGGCTCCATACTCCTGCATTCTCGCCGACACGCTCATGGCGATACAGTTGATGATATTGAAAAAGGCCAGCGTCGCTATGACCGCCAGGAACCCATAGAGGAAGACCGCCAGTGAATAGCCCGCACCCCTCACCTCCCGGTTGCTCAGCCTTCTGTCCGAAAAGGAGATCTCCGTTCCACAGGCCTGCCCGATCTCCTTCCTGATCTTTGATACCTGTACATCCGTGATATTTGACTCCACCTGCAGATCCAGCACCGCATAGCCGCTCTCCCCGGTCAGCTCCCGGAACAGTTCTTCGGAACAGATCAGCAGCGTCTCACTGCTGCCGGTACTCTTGCTCGTTCCGATGCTGAACGGCACGTCTCCCAGAATACCTGCCACCGGAACCTCTGTCTCTTTTCCGTCCAAAGACAGCGTAATCTTACTGCCCACAGGCACCTGTCCCTGCTCCCGCCAGGCCAGCAGCACGCCTTTTCCTGCCGTGGCATCCGCAAAACTTCCTTCCAACAGATCACGCTTTGCCCATTTGAACTGCTGCGGGTCATAGGAAAGGATCGTGAACAAGGTCTCCTCCCCGTCTAAGAGCGCCGTAGTCTGTACATAGCCTCTGCCAAAGACTCTTCTGACTCCCGTATCTGTCTGCAGCTTCTCTGCAAGCTGCGCCGGAATCCCGTTCTCATAACCGGCCGTGTAAGCCGTAAGATCCGGTGCCTGGGGCCGCAGCGGCGTGATGGCATGATGCATGAAATCGACCGCCGTGCCAAACGCCAGGAACAAAATGATACTGAAGGCAAAAGACCCCGTCACCAGAAAATAATTCCTCTTACTGCCCGACGCATGGTGCACCCCCAGCGCCATATCCACTTTAAGAAATCTCGTATTGGCTGCTCTCTTTGCCGCCTGCACCGTGCCTGCATTGCCGGATACGGCCGTCAGGGGCGATACCTCCGCCGCCTTTCTCGCCGGCGCCCCTGCCGCCAGCAGCACGGTGACGATCCCCAGCAGGACGCCTGCCGCAATACCGGGAATGCTCACGCCAAGCACCGGCATTCCCTCGAAAAGCCCCGGGCTTAAGAATCGCAGCATCCCGCACAATAGCCACACCACTGCCACGCCGGCAAGCACTCCTGCCGGAATGGCCGCCTTACACCAGCTAAGGGCCTCCTTCTTCACAAACAAGATCACCTGCTTTCTGGTCGCGCCCAGACAGCGCAGCATCCCGAAAAATGCCGTTCTGCGCGCAATGTTGCTGTTCATACTGGCCGCGATCATGAAAATACCCGCAACCGCCACCAGCACAGCCAATACCGCCGCCACGAAGTAGAACTTCATCAGATAAGAATCCCTGCTCTGGAACATAAGCGCCAGCACTTTCGCGTTCTGCCGCACCTGCTCCGGCGCCAGGCCAAACTGTACCGTGATCTCGCTGATGGCCTTTTGAATATTGCTGAAACGCCGGAATCTGACAAAATAAACAATCTCCTGCTCCGCATTGGTCTCCCTCGTATGCAGGGCGTCATACCCCTCCACGGTAAGCAGCATGCCGAAGGCGTCATGCTCCGCCTCCAGCCGCGTATCCTCCGTGATCCCGGTGAGCTTATACTGCCTTATATCCCCCTGCGGCACCGTCATACAAAACGTGTCCCCCACCTGCAGGCCAAGCCGGCTTCTGGCCGTCTCGTTGAGCACGGCTTCATCCGTCTGTCCGGGGAAACTTCCTTCCAGGATCGTCACGTCCGGAAACATGTCTAACAGATTCCAGTCCAGACCGCAGATACAAGTCTCCACACCCTCGATCCGGTAGCCGTCCGTAAGCCTGTAGTTCACCACACCGTAGCGGGCGATCTGCTCCACCTCCGGCCGCGCACCGATAAGCGCCCCCTGCTGCGCATCCGTCACGAATCCCGCATGCCAGTTCCCGTCGCTTTTTACCGCCTGTATCATCTGCGACCGCATCTCCATATCCGCCATGCCGAAGATCACCGTCACCAGAAAGACCGCCAGCGCGATACACAGTCTGGTCATGCGTGTCTGCTTTCGGTGCTGTCTGGCCGAAATACCGATCAGTTCCAGATAGTGTTTCATCATCCCTCACCTCCCAGTTCACACAGTACGCCGTCGGCCACCTGAAATACCCGGTCCGCCGCAGCCGCCAGATCCCTGTTATGGGTGATCATCAGCACGGTCTGCTGATAATGCCTGGCCGCCTTACAGAGAAGATCCATCACATCCTGGCTGTTCTGGGAATCCAGATTGCCGGTCGGCTCATCCGCCAGCACCAGTGCCGGCCGCGTGATCAGTGCCCGCCCGATGGCCACTCTCTGCTGCTGCCCGCCGGAAAGCTGCCCCGGTAAGTGCTTACGCCTGTCCGCAAGCCCCAGCACCTCCAGGATCTCCTCCACCCGCTCCGGTTCCGGTTTCCGGTAATCCAGCAGCAGCGGAAAGATGATATTCTGCTCTACGTTCAGCTCCTGGATCAGATGAAAAGACTGGAAGATAAACCCGATATTCTGCCTGCGGAAAATGGTCCGCTCATTTTCGTCCATGCCAAACAGGTCCCGGCCGCCGATAAAAACCTTCCCGGCATCCGCCCTGTCAAGGCCGCCCACACAATTAAGGAGCGTGCTCTTCCCCGATCCGGACACCCCCACCACGGCTCCGAACTGCCCTCTTTCCATGGAAAAGGATACCTGCTTCAAGGCTTCCACCCTGGCTTCGCCTTTTCCGTACGTCTTGCTCAGATTCTCTACTCTTACGATCTCCAATATGATAACCTGCCTTTCTGTTACGCCCTGCGGCTTCTCTGACATCTCGTAACGCCCAGGCGGCGTTCCATGACTCCTTAGCGTTTCTTTCACCCGCCTGCATCGTACCAGAAAAGCATACCACCCGGACCTTACTCCCCGGTGAATCCTTTCTTACGAATCCGTAAGATGCCGCGTTATGCGTTCGGAAAGAAGCCAAATATCCTGCAGAAATGAAAACGAGGCCCACCGTCGCCGCGATGAACCCCTCCCAGTCTCAAGATCCTGCCGTCTCTATATTTCTCTCTTCTGTTTATAGACTTACTGTAATGTGAGAGACTGGACACTTCCCCCTCGGGAACGGTATCCGGAACAGCGCCAGATTCGTCAAAAGCCTTGCTACCCTGCCGTTGCCGTCTGGTAATGGCACGATGGGAAGTTCAAAAAGAAGCTGCCCTATAAAGGGCAGCTCCCTATATCTATTTATTTTGCTTGTGCCATTGAGAATAAAGCCTCTTGTAAAAGTTTAGAGAAATTGATATTATTTTTTTCAGCAAAAGTATTCAGCC
>CANOCU010000087.1 GCA_947564645.1 uncultured Lachnospiraceae bacterium | reverse complement strand
GTGAGAAGAAGCCGTGAGCGCTTCTGGGCGAAGGGCATGGAGCAGGATAAGATCAATGCTTACATGACGCTGTACACGGCGCTTGTGACGATCTGTAAATGCGCGGCGCCCATGATTCCTTTTATGACGGAGGAGATCTACCTGAATCTGGTGAAGAGCATCGACGCTAATGCGCCGGAGAGCATCCACCTGTGCGACTTTCCGATGGCGGACGATGCGATGATCGATCGGAAACTGGAAGAGGATATGGAAGAAGTGTTAAAGATCGTCGTGCTGGGACGGGCGGCCCGTAATGTGGCCAATATCAAGAACCGTCAGCCCATCGGCGACATGTTCGTCAAGGCGGAGCATACGCTTGACAGCTTCTATCAGGAGATTATCGAGGACGAGCTGAATGTGAAGAAGATTGAATTCAGCGACGACGTATCCGCTTTCACCAGCTATAGTTTCAAGCCCCAGCTTAAGACGGTGGGTCCGAAATACGGCAAACAGCTTGGCGGCATCCGGGCATACTTAAGCGCGGTGGACGGTACGAAAGCTATGGAAGAGTTGAAAGCGCAGGGGGCACTGCGATTCGAGGTGAACGGCGTGGAAGTGGCGCTGGCGGAGGAAGACCTGCTGATCGAGACGGCCCAGAAGGACGGCTATGTGACGGAGGGCGACAACAGCGTGACCGTGGTGCTTAACACAAACCTGACGGAGGAACTGATCGAGGAGGGCTTCGTGTACGAGGTCATCAGCAAGATCCAGACCATGCGCAAAGAGGCTGACTTCGAGGTGATGGATCACATCAGAGTGTCCGTGAACGGCAATGAGAAGGTGGCCGGCATCGTTCTGAAGAACCAGGATGCCATCGCCGCGAAGGTACTGGCGGACGCGATCGTGACGGATGAGGGCCTTGCGGTGTCTAAGGAATGGAATGTCAACGGGGAAAAGGTGACGATTGCGGTGGAGAAGACGGCCTGTGCTTAGGCTGTGGCAATTTTCACCCACTGTATCGGCAAATCTGATGTGAAATATGGAAATTTTAAGCAGATTGCTGATAGGCAAAATGAAGAATTCAAGATATAATAAAACTGTATGTGCAGGAGAATCGCCGAAACGCGATTCTTCTGACAGCGTTCTTACTACAAAATATCAAACAGCAGATGAGGAGGCGCATAATGGCAAAGAAAACAGCAACACCAACTTTTGATACAGAGCTTTTCAAGAGAAGTGTCCTGTACAATGTAAAGACGCTTTACAGGAAGAGCCTTGAGGAGGCTACAGACCAGCAGATCTTCCAGGCGGTGTCCTACGCGATCAAGGACGCGGTTGTGGATCACTGGATGAAGAGTCAGAGAGAGTATGAGAAACAGGATCCGAAGATGGTCTATTATCTTTCCATGGAATTCCTGATGGGACGTGCTCTGGGCAATAACATCATCAATCTGCAGGCATATAAGGAAGTGAAGGAAGCGCTTGAGGAACTGGGACTGGATCTGAATGTGATCGAGGACCAGGAGCCGGATCCGGCTCTCGGTAACGGCGGCCTGGGACGTCTGGCGGCTTGTTTCCTGGATTCTCTGGCAACGCTTGGATATGAGGCTTACGGCTGTGGCATCCGGTATCGTTACGGCATGTTCAAGCAGGAGATCAGAGACGGCTATCAGATCGAGGTGCCGGATAACTGGCTGCAGGACGGGAATCCCTTTGAACTGAGAAGGCCGGAATATGCCAAGGAGATCCGGTTCGGCGGTTATGTGAATGTCTATATGGATGAGAACGGCAGACAGCATTTCAAACAGGAAGGGTATCAGGCCGTGCGCGCGGTTCCCTATGATCTGCCGATCGTGGGTTACGGTAACGGCAACGTTAATACGCTGCGGATCTGGGATGCGGAGCCGGTGAACTGCTTCCAGCTGGATTCCTTTGATAAGGGCGATTATCAGAAAGCGGTGGAGCAGGAGAACCTTGCCAGGAATATCGTGGAAGTGCTCTACCCCAACGACAACCATTATGCGGGTAAGGAGCTGCGCTTAAAACAGCAGTACTTCTTTATCTCCGCGTCTGTGCAGACGGCGATTTCGAAATATATGCGCAAGCATGACGATATCAGGAAATTCCACGAGAAGGTGACCTTCCAGCTTAACGATACCCATCCGACGGTGGCGATCGCAGAACTGATGCGTATCCTGATGGACGAATATTATCTGACTTGGGAAGAGGCGTGGGCAGTGACTACGAAGACCTGTGCCTACACCAATCACACGATCATGTCGGAGGCGTTGGAGAAATGGCCGATCGAGCTCTTCTCCAGACTGCTGCCCAGAATCTATCAGATCGTGGAGGAGATCAACCGCAGATTTATCATCGAGATCGAGCGCAAGTATCCGGGCAACCCGGAGAAGATCCGCAAGATGGCGATCGTATACGACGGCCAGGTGAAAATGGCGCATCTGGCGATCGCGGCAGGCTATTCCGTCAACGGCGTGGCAAGACTGCACACGGAGATCTTAAAGCACCAGGAACTGAAAGATTTCTACGAGATGATGCCGGAGAAGTTCAACAACAAGACCAACGGCATTACGCAGAGGCGTTTCCTTCTGCACGCAAACCCGCTGCTGGCTGACTGGGTGACGGCGCATGTGGGTGACGACTGGATCACGGATCTGCCGCAGATTAGCAGGCTGAAAATATATGCCGACGATGCGAAGGCGCAGCAGGAGTTCATGAACATCAAGTACCAGAACAAAGTCCGTCTGGCCAAATATATCAGAGAGCACAACGGGATTGAGGTAAATCCCCGCTCTATTTTCGACGTACAGGTGAAGAGACTGCATGAGTATAAGCGTCAGCTTCTGAATATCCTGCATGTCATGTATCTGTACAATGAGCTGAAGGATCATCCGGATATGGAGTTCTATCCGCGGACCTTCATCTTCGGCGCCAAGGCGGCGGCCGGTTACCGGAACGCCAAGCTGACGATCAAGCTGATCAATGCCGTGGCTGACGTGGTGAACAACGATCCGGCCATCAACGGCAAGATCAAGGTGGTATTTATCGAGAACTACCGCGTATCCAACGCGGAGATCATCTTCGCGGCGGCAGATGTTTCGGAGCAGATCTCTACGGCAAGTAAGGAAGCATCCGGCACGGGTAACATGAAATTCATGTTAAACGGCGCGATCACGCTGGGCACCATGGATGGCGCCAATGTGGAGATCGTGGAGGAAGTGGGCGAGGAGAATGCCTTTATCTTCGGCTTAAGTTCCGATGAGGTCATCCACTATGAGAACTATGGCGGTTATGATCCGAACGAGATCTTCAACAACGATCCTGACGTGCGCAGAGTGCTGATGCAGCTGATCAACGGCACTTATTCGCCGCACGATCCGGAGCTGTTCAGAACGCTCTACAATTCGCTGCTCAACACGCTGAGCACGAGCAAGGCGGATATGTACTTTATCCTCAAGGACTTCAAGGCGTATGCAGAAGCGCAGCGAAAGGTGGAAGCAGCTTACAGGAACGAGAGCGCCTGGGCAAGAAGCGCGATCCTGAACGTGGCCTGCGCAGGCAAGTTCACATCCGACAGAACGATCAAAGAGTATGTGGATGAGATCTGGAAGTTGGATAAGGTGGTAATGCCGAAGGAGACGGTGGAGCCGCAGAAGAAGTCGCTGCTGAAATAAGGGATATAAGGTGTTTACCATAGAAATGCAGGAGTGAGGATGCAAGGCTAAAGATTAAAGATGAGGGCTGTCCATGGTGTTGTTTTGTGGGTGACCCTCATTTTTGCAGTTGACAGGGTGACAGGGTCTGTGCTATAGTCAACATAGTTGCACGGATTTGAAGAAGTATCATAAGCTTTGCATATGCAGTATGTGCGGCGGTTGTAACACATGATAATGAATATGTGAGAAGAAAGGCGGCATGAAAGTGATTATTTTTATTCGTTGTGCTCGTACCCGTATCCAGGGGCAGTAAAAAGCAAATAAGCAGTCTCATGTAAATGGGATTTTTTTGTCGACGAATAAAAATTGTCATAGGACTGTCATGCAAATAGGACGGTGTCGTATTTGCGTTGTCTGCCGTATCCTATCGTTTTAGCAGGAAAATTCTGTTTTTGTGGGAATTGTGCCTGCTTTTTTGTTGTTCTTTTTTGGCAAGGCGGGAGTAACAGATCGGAGATCATGAAAAAGAACGGAAACGGTAGGAGGTATTATATGGAAAAAGCATTTTTGGTTGGTGTGAATTTAAATGACGGGGAAGACTATCTGCTTTCCCTAGAGGAGCTTGGCGCACTGGCGCAGGCTTGTGAGATGGAAGTGGCAGGAATCGCGGAGCAGACGCTTCCGGAGGTGCATAAGGCATTCTATATCGGTACCGGTAAGGTGGATGAAGTGAAGGAACTTGCGATTGACTGCGGCGCGGATGTGATCATCTTCGATGCGTCCCTCTCGCCGATGCAGCTGCGGAACCTGCAGGAGCGTCTTGATAAGCCGGTTCTTGACAGGAGTGCGCTGATCCTGGATATTTTTGCAGGCAGAGCCAGGTCCAGAGAGGCGAAATTGCAGGTGGAGGTGGCCAGATTACAGTATATGCTGCCCAGGCTTGTGGGATTGCACGCAGCGCTGAGCAGACAGGGCGGCGGCACCGGTTCGCTGAGTAACAAGGGTTCCGGAGAGAAGAAGCTGGAACTGGACAGGCGGGTGTTGGAGAGACGTCTCGTGGAGCTTCGCCGGGAACTGAAGGATGTGAGCGCGGAGCGGCAGACACAGCGTAAGCGCCGCGCCGGCTCCGGTATGCCAAGGGTGGCGCTTGTGGGCTATACGAATGCAGGGAAATCCACATTGATGAATGCCATGCTGGATCTGTACGGCAGCGATCAGGTGAATGTGGAAGAGAAGAAGGTAATGGAGAAGGATATGCTTTTTGCGACGCTGGACACGACGGTGCGCAAGATCATGCCGGCCGACCATCACGCGTTCCTGCTGTCGGATACGGTGGGATTTATTCATAAGCTGCCGCATCATCTGGTGGAAGCTTTTCATTCTACCCTGGAGGAGGCGAAGGAGGCCGATCTTCTACTGCAGATCGTGGATTACAGCGATCCGCATTATAAGGAGCAGATCGCGGTCACGAACCAGACGCTGCGGGAGTTAAAGGCGGACGGTATTCCGATGCTCTATGTCTATAACAAGGCCGATCTGGTGAGCACGGATAAGATTCCGGGCATGGCGGGCGCAGCGCAGGAGCAGGTGAGGGCAGCGCTTCCGCAGGTGACGGAGAACAGCATCTACCTGTCCGCGAAGGAGCGGATCGGTATGGATGTACTGGTCCGGCTGATCGAGAAGAAGCTGGCCGGAGGATATCAGGAGTGCACGCTGTTTATCCCGTATACGGATGGCCGGGCAGTGTCCTATCTGAATGAGAATGCGGTGGTGTTTGAGACGGACTATCTGGAGGAGGGCGTGAAGCTGCGGGTCAACTGCAGGGTGGAGGACTATCATTTCTATCAGAAGTACCGTTTGGGCGTATGAAGATTTTTAAAAGGCAATACAGGATCACATATTGCGTGGAAAGCTTCTATTCTATATAATATTAGGAAGCGATACTCACGGCAGATCTCATCAGCCGTGAGTATAACAAAAGGGATAAAGAGAGGAGTTAACTATGATTCAATTAATGGAGGGCGGTGCGTATCTGCTGCATGGAACGGAAGTGATTCCGGAAGGGGAGCAGGCAGCGGCACTGATAAAGAGTAAGACCGGACAGGAGGTCTCCCGGGAAGAAGCGGCCAGGAATACCATGTCTTATGGAATCTTGCAGGAGCATAACACTTCCGGGAATATGGACAAGCTGAAGATCAAGTTTGACAAACTGACATCCCACGATATTACTTTCGTGGGCATTATACAGACGGCGAGGGCGTCGGGCCTTACGAAGTTCCCGATTCCTTATGTGCTGACTAACTGCCACAATTCTCTGTGTGCGGTGGGTGGTACGATCAATGAGGATGATCATATGTTTGGTCTGACTTGTGCCAAGAAATATGGCGGTGTCTATGTGCCGCCGCATCAGGCGGTCATTCATCAGTATGCGAGGGAGATGCTTGCCGGCGGCGGCAGGATGATTCTGGGATCCGATTCCCATACGCGCTATGGAGCGCTTGGTACCATGGCTATGGGCGAGGGTGGGCCGGAGCTGGTAAAGCAGCTGCTGTCCCAGACCTATGATATCAATATGCCGGGCGTTGTGGGCGTCTGTCTGACCGGGGAGCCTGTCAAGGGCGTGGGGCCGCAGGATGTGGCGCTGGCGATCATCGGAGCGGTGTTCGGCAACGGTTATGTGAAGAACAAGGTGATGGAGTTCGTAGGGCCGGGTGTATCTAATCTGAGCGCGGATTTCCGGATCGGTATCGATGTCATGACTACGGAGACCACCTGCCTGTCTTCCATCTGGCGCACGGATGAGAAGATCCGGGAATTTTATGAGATTCATGGCAGAGTGGAAGAGTATCAGGAATTGAATCCGGGAGATGTGGCTTACTATGACGGTATGATCATGGTGGACTTATCGAAGATCAGGCCGATGATCGCCATGCCGTTCCACCCAAGCAACACGTATACGATCGACGAAGTCAATGCGAATCTGCAGGATATTCTTCATGACGTGGAGGAGCGGGCGAAAGTAAGCCTGGACAATGCGGTGCCCTATTCTCTGCAGGATAAGGTAGTAGACGGTAAGTTCATGGTGGATCAGGGGATCATCGCGGGCTGCGCGGGCGGCGGTTTTGAGAATATCTGTGCGGCGGCGGATATCCTGCGGGGGTCTTATATCGGGGCGGACGGCTTTACGTTAAGCGTCTATCCGGCATCCATGCCTGTCTATATGGAACTGATCAAGAATGGCTGTGCGGCGGCGCTCTTAGAGACGGGAGCGGTCTTAAAGACGGCTTTCTGCGGCCCATGTTTCGGAGCAGGCGACACGCCGGCCAACAATGCTTTCAGCATCCGCCATTCTACAAGGAACTTCCCGAACAGAGAGGGATCCAAGCTGCAGAATGGACAGATTTCCTCCGTGGCGCTTATGGACGCCCGCTCGATTGCGGCGACGGCAGCCAACAAGGGCGTGCTCACGCCGGCGACGGAATTTGACGGAGAACTGACGAAGTATAAGTACCATTTTGATGCAAATATCTATAAGAATCGTGTCTTTGATTCCAAAGGAGTGGCGGATGAGAGTGTCGCGATCCAGTTTGGCCCCAATATCAAGGATTGGCCGGCCATGGGTGCGCTGCCGGAGAATCTTGTACTGCGCGTCGTATCCGAGATCCATGATCCGGTGACCACGACGGATGAACTGATCCCCTCCGGGGAGACGTCTTCTTATCGTTCCAATCCGCTGGGACTGGCGGAGTTTACCCTGTCCAGGAAAGATCCGGAATATGTGGGAAGGGCCAAGGATATTCAGAAGGCGGAAACGGCGAGAATGCAGGGTGAGCATCCCTGCCAGGCACATCCGGATGTAAAGCCGGTGATGAATGTGATCAAGGAACGATTTGCGGATGCTTCTCATGAGAATACCGGTTTCGGATCCACCATTTTTGCGGTGAAGCCCGGTGACGGTTCTGCCAGGGAGCAGGCGGCGAGCTGTCAGAAGGTACTTGGCGGCTGGGCCAATATCGCCAATGAATATGCGACCAAACGTTACCGTTCCAATCTGATCAATTGGGGGATGCTGCCTTTCTTAATCGAAGAAGGAAAACTGCCGTTTCAGAATCTGGACTATCTGTTCTTCCCGGGGATCAGACAGGCAGTGGAAGAGAAAGCGGATGTGATCAGGGCGTATAAGGTTTCCCTGGAGGAGAATGAGCTGACACAGTTCGAGTTGAAGCTGGGTGAGCTGACGGACGAGGAGCGGCAGATCATATTAAAAGGATGCCTGATCAATTACAACAGAGTGGATTGATTCGCATTTTGATGACTAAAGGAATTGGAAACGTCGTCCGATATATAGTGTACGAGGGGCGGTTGATCCTGGCCAGACGATTGTTTCTTGAATATGAATAATGTATAGACCACGGACGGTATTTTTTAAGGGAAAAGGATTTTCTTTAAGGGTGCCGTCCTTTCTATTGTCATGCATCATGGAAGGTGCAGTCGGTGGCACAGACAGGCATGGATCTGGTCTTGGCAAAAGGAGGTTATAGTGAGGATCGATTCCAGTGTAATGGGAATGCAGTCTTCCAGAAGGTATGCTTCGGTGACGGCCGTGAGAAGTTCTGCGATGCGGCGTACAGGAAGCATGAACAGCAGTCTTGGCGGTTTCTTCGGAAGTCTGGTCAGCACCGGCGATAACACGGAACAGACCGGCGGAAATGAGAAGAACACTGCGAATTTGGACGATATTACGGCACATTTTAAGAATTTATCCAATACGGGAAGGATTTCGGGAACAGAGAGAAGGCAGGATCCCGTTATGACGATCAGGCAGCAGTGCGTGCGGTTTCTGATGGATCTTTTCTTCCGGTTTCGCGGCGAGAATGTGAGCGAACAGGAAGTCCTGGGTACGCCGGCTGATCTTGGAATGAGCACAAGAACGCCTGTCTATCAGGTGAATACGTTTACCAACGAATATTACCATATGGAAGAGGAGCATACAACGTTTGCTACTCAGGGAATGGTAAAGACGGCGGACGGAAGAGAACTGTCCTTCAATCTGGAGTTTTCCATGAGCCGCAGATTTGAGGAGTATTATAAGGAAACCTATACGACGGAAGTCGTGAAATACTGTGATCCGCTGGTGATTAATCTGGATACCAATATCGCGCAGGTGTCCGATCAGAAGTTTTTCTTCGATCTTGATCAGGATGGCAGGAAGGAAGAGATATCAAATCTGAAAGCCGGCAGTGGATTTCTGGCACTGGATTTAAACGGTGACGGAGTGATCAATGACGGCGGTGAATTATTCGGCACGAAGTCGGGGGACGGCTTTGCCGATCTGGCGAAATATGATGCCGACGGAAACGGATGGATCGACGAGGCGGACGAGATCTGGGAGAAACTGTTGATCTGGACGAAGGATGAGAACGGCAATGACAAGCTTTATCATCTGTCGGATCTCGGCGTAGGAGCCATAGGACTTGGCAGAGTGTCAACGCAGTTTGCCCTAAATTCCGAGGCAGATAATCAGCATAATGCCATGATCAGAAATACGGGTATTTTCCTGTATGAGAATGGCACTGTGTCAACCGTACAGCATTTGGATCTGGCAAGATAGGGTATCAGGTTATAAAAAGTGAAGATCTCACATACGAATAGACATGTGAGGTGTTTCATGTGAAGTTTAATAGAATCGTCTTAAAGAAAACAAACAAAAGAGATGCGGGAGGCTTTCTTTTGTTTGTTTTTTTGCTGCCCTATGTATGTGCGAGCCTCTGGGGTCATATAGGGAAAGATATGGAAAAACTGCAGCAGGACAGCAGTGTCAACCGGGAAGAAGAGTCGGCGCATAAAATTAAGGTGGCGTTCGAATGGGGTGTCTGGGAACTTTCCATGGAGGAATATCTGATCCATAAGCTGGGCACCGTAATGCCGCAGGATTATGAGAAGGAGGCGCTGAAAGCGCAGGCCGTACTTCTGAGGACGGAATTGATACAGGCTGTCAGGGAGCAGACAGATCAAAGCCTGGTCTTGACCGGAGAAGGATTCGAAGACTGGTATGAACAGGATATCTACGGCGAAGAATTTGCCGTCTGCAGGCAGGCGGTGGAAGAAACGGAAGGGGTGTATCTGTGCTTTCAGGGGGAGGCGGTAGGGGCCTCTTATTTTCCGCTTAGCAACGGCAGGACAAGAGATGCCGCCAAGGTGTGGGAGACAGACCGCAGACCTTACTTAAGGAGCGTGGACTGTGTACAGGACAAAGCGTCACCGAATTATAATAGCATGGTAAAAGTATCCAGGGCGGAATATATTCGTGCGGTGCAAGGTGAACTGGAGGGAGATTTTGACGAGCAGGAGATCTGGGAGCAAACAGAATTTGTGTATGATGATGCCGGGTATGTGACGAAAGCGCTTTTTACATCAGAAGATAAGGAAGGGGAAGAGATCGACGGGGAGACCTTCCGGCATCTGTTTGGGCTGGCATCCGCCTCCTTCGAGATGGAGAAGGAAGAGAGGCAGGTGGTCTTTGCGGTGAAGGGTATCGGACATGGATTTGGCATGAGCCAGTATGGGGCGAATTGTATGGCGCTAAACGGAAAAACATATGATGAGATACTACAGGAATTTTTTTACAGGACAGAATTAGCAAAATTTGAATAACCTGTCAAAATTGGGTAAGACTAACACCATGTACTTGCATTCGGGCATTCGCGGGACTTATGCCTCGCGCTGTCTGTTACAAACTTGTTAGTGCACTGTCCTGGTATGGCCAGGACAAAAGCATCGTAAAAATGGAGCAAAAAAAGAAAACAGGAGGCAAGGTTCCATGGCAAGAAGAAATAGAAATGGTGTTAGGAAAGAAAGGATCATTATGATGGCCTCATCCGTTCTGGTTTTGACGGCGCTGACGGTCACTGGCGTTTTCGTAAAAAGAAACAATAATGCGGAGAAAAACGATTATGTGGTGGACTTCGAAGCGATCGAGAAAAGCAGTGAGATGACCGCGGAGAATATGATGACCGGAGAAGAGCTGGACACGTTGTTTGCGGAGGTGGGGACTGACGATCTGGATTATGACCCCAGCTTTCAGGAAGCCAATTCCCAGAATGTAGAAAACAATGAGAGTAAGCTGTCCCCGGGCAAAAAGGGAAATGACAAAGAAAGCGGCACAGAGGAAAAGAAGGAAGATAAGATCAGCAAAAGATCCGACGAGAATGATGAGATAAAGAAGCAGGATGAGAAAGAGCAGTCTCCGGAGAAGAAACAGGATACGGAGAAGAAGCAAAAGAAAGTGGAAGACGAGTCGGCGGAGGGAATGTTTGACGAAACCGTGGATACGGCGCTAAGCAATGAGCAGCCGGAAACTGCGGAAGCAATCTCCACAACCGTGCAGCCGGAGCTTGACTTTAAGGAAGAGGACGGTCTGGTGTGGCCCATCGTGGGTGATGTGCTGATCAATTACAGTATGGATCAGACGATCTATTTTCCGACCCTTCAGCAGTATAAATACAATCCGGCAATCGTGATCGCGGCCAATCAGGGCGAGAATATTACGGCAGCGGCCAACGGGCGTGTGACTTCCGTGGGTTATGATCCGACTATCGGCAACACGGTGGTGATGGATCTGGGGAATGGTTATGAATTGACCTACGGACAGCTGGAAAATATAACGGTCTCCGAGGGCAGCTATGTAGCGGTGGGTGACGGGATCGGCACCGTGGCTTCTCCGACGAAATATTACAGTGTGGAAGGAACCAATGTGTATTTTAAACTGACCAAAGACGGACAACCTGTGAATCCGATGACGAAGCTGAATTAGGCATACAGAGGCAGACAGGCGCGGGAAACGTCATGGGGAGATCTGATGACGTTTCCTTACACCATGTCCGGTCGTGAAGACAAGATGATGCGGGATAAGGGTGTTTGGAGAAAGAAATGGAGCGATGGGGACGAACTATGCTGGTTATCATACATGGTAATATCAAAACAATGGATGGGACAGACTATGAGGACGGCTATGTGCAGATCGGGGACGGAAAGATCGTGGCAGTGGGAGATATGAAGAAGTGCCGGTCGGACATCCTGTGGGAAAATGACGAAGTGCAGATCGTGGACGCGAAGGGAAACCTGGTGATGCCGGGCATTGTTGAAGCGCATTGCCATATGGGGATCACCGAGGAGAAGAAAGGAATGGAAGGCGACGACTGCAATGAAAATGTGGATCCCATTACCCCTTTCCTGCGGGCAATAGACGCCATCAATCCGATGGACGCGGCCTTTAATGATGCGATCCAGGCAGGGATCACCTCGGCCATGATCGGCCCGGGCAGCGCTAATGTGGTGGGAGGGCAGTTTGCTTTCCTGAAGACCCATGGAAGATGTATTGATAAGATGATCGTCAAGGCGCCTGCGGCGATGAAGGTAGCTTTCGGCGAGAATCCCAAGGTAAATTATTCCGGACAGAATACCTCTCCGTCTACGCGTATGGCGATTGCGGCGATGCTCAGGGAGGAACTGGTCAAAGCAAGGGACTACTGCGCAAGAAAAAAGGCCGATCCGGAAATGAAGCCGGATTTTCGCTATGAGTGTTGGATTCCGGTCATGAGCGGAGAGATTCCGTTGAAAGCGCATGTGCACAGAGCGGACGATATCCTGACAGCAGTCCGCATTGCCAGAGAATTTGGACTGCGCATGACGCTGGATCATTGCAGTGAGGGACATCTGATCATGGAAGAACTACAGGAAGCGGGGTTTCCGGCCATTGTCGGACCGGATATGGCTAGCCGCAATAAAATAGAAGTTAAGAATATGGCCTTTAAGACAGCCGGTCTTTTGAGCGGTAAGGGAATCCTGACGGCCGTGACGACGGACCATCCCGTGTCCAAAATACAGTTTCTGCCGATCTGCGCGGGTCTGGCCGTGAAGGAAGGCATGTCTCCCGAGGAGGGGCTGCGGTCGATCACGATCAATGCGGCAAAGATCTGTGGGGTAGAGGACAGAGTAGGAAGCCTGACGGCAGGGAAGGACGGCGATGTGGTGATTTTTGACGGAAACCCCATGGAAGTATTTACCAGGACATTATGTACAATAATTGATGGAAAAATTGTATATTATGATGAAGAAAGCGGACTTATGTGATAGAATAAGACGTGATCGATAAAAGTGTGATTTGGGAAATACCTTTGAAAAGATGTGATATACGATGAAGAAGAGATGTATTAAGATCCTGATCTGCTTCGTGACGGGCGCTGTCTTGATGACGGGCTGCGGCAAGATAGCGGACCTGTCTTCCCCTGTGCCGCAGACCGGAAATTCAGGGGAAGAACTGACTTCGCTTGGGCTGACACCGGAATTTAATTACGAGGTGCCGGAGAGCCGGCCCAGTATTTTGGTAGATCAGGTGGGATATGCGAGAAAAAGTGATAAGGTGGCTTTTTTTCTGGGAGAGAACCTTCCGGATACCTTTTCGGTGTTGGATTCTGACAGTGGGCAGGTGGTTTACACGGGTCAGATTGAGTACGAAGAAGGGAACGAGTCAGCGGGCGTGCAGATCTGTTACGGTGATTTCACGCCGTTAGAGGAGGATGGCGCTTATTACATACAGGCGGCGATGGTTGGACAGTCTTACAGCTTTGAGATTAAGGACAATCCTTATGAGGAGCTGTATCATATTGCGCTGAAGAAATACTATTATAACCGCTGCGGCTTGACGCTTTCTTCAGAGCTGGCGGGCGAGGCGGCAAGGAATGCCTGCCATTCCAGGGAAGCACAGCTGAAGGACGAGGCGGCTGTGAAGCTGGATGTCTCAGGTGGATGGCATGTAGATGAGGTGAGCAGCAGGGATGTTTCGAAGGGCTGCCGTACGGCCAATTATTTGTTGCTGGCATATGAGTTGTATCCGGAAGTGTTCGACGATGCTGTGGGAATCCCGGAGAGTGGCAATGGGATCCCGGATGTGCTGGATGAAGTGAAGTATGAGGTCGACTGGCTTTTGAAAATGCAGGATTCCAAAAGCGGGGCTGTCTTCTCCGGAGTCAGCAGCGTGGAGAATAAGGCGTCGGGTTATCTGCTCTATGTAGACAGCGTTAATATGAATGCAACCATTCAGTTTGCAGCTACGATGGCGAAATTCAGCTATTTATACCAGAACTATGACAGGGCTTTTGCGACGCAGTGTCTGAATGCGGCGGACAGGGCTTACCGATACGCGGGCAAATATCCTGAGGACATCACGGCGGAAGAATATTTTCATGCTGCTGCAGAGCTGTACCGGGCGACAGGATCTTACGGATATCATACGGTTGTGAAAGACTATATTTCAGATCATATAGCAGCTGATATGAAGAATGATCATGTGTTCTGGGGATGTGTGACATACATGTCCACGAAGCAGAAGGTCGATGTGGGATTATGCGGGGAGGCAATGAAGATGCTGATGCTGGAGGGTGAGAGGATCGCCGGCAATTCTCAAAGCTCCGGACTATTGATCAATAAGAGTGAGGAAGAGGGCGGGAATGCGGAACTGCTGCGGGATATCACAAGACTTACGGTGGTAGATCATGTGATAACCAATCATGAATATGCCATGGTACTGCAGAATCATCTGCATTATATGCTGGGGCGGAACTATCAGTCGGTCAGTTATCTCGATAAATCCGGCAGCTGCAATTATATGGACATCGATGCGTCGCAGGGGATCATGAATCAGATCGATCTGAATGCGGAACTGGTATTGATGATGAGCGCGATCATAGAAGAGTTAGAAGATTAAAAGAACTGGCGGTTACACCAGTTCTTTATTCTTGAAATAAGCTTCTTTGATGACATCCTGCACCAATGCGCCGATGCGGCGCCTGTCGGCCTTATCCAGTTCATTCATATAGATCGGTTTGCAGTATTCGAGCACCACATGGGTTTTCCTGATAAAGGGAATATGATCTTCAAAAATATGCCCCGCGTTGTTGATGCTCATGGGAACGATCGCGCAGCCGGTCTTCTCGGCCACCTTAAAACTGCCGTTATGAAATTCCAGAAAGGTATCGTTAGTCCGGTTACGGGTTCCTTCCGGGAAAATGCAGATGGAGATACCGGCCCGTATTTTGTCGATGGCAGTCAGAATGGACTGCATACCGGCTTTGATATCGGAGCGGTCCAAAAAGACGCAGTGCAGGTATTTCATCCATGTATTCAGAGACGGGATGCGCAGGATCTCGATCTTGGACATATATCCTGTAAGCCTGGGGACGCGGATGTAAGTGATCAGAATATCGAAATAACTTCGGTGGTTCCCGATATATAGGACGGGTTCATCCTTAGGAACGTTCTCTTCTCCGATCACGGTCACGCTGGTGCCTGACAGGAACAGGACGACGCGAAAGGCCCACTTGACGATCGCCAGAGAACTGCGGTCCTTGATATCCGGATGAGATTTGCCGATCAGATATTCTGCAAACTGGATCGGCAGGCTTATGATCAGAAAAATAATGACAAAAAGTAAAACAAGAATTAAACGTATCATATTAAAATTTTCCAGGTCCTTTCCGCTTATTCCTATCCTTTTTATTATATAAGTTATCGCCGTATTAATCAATAGTTACAGGAATAGACTTTGCATTTGGATAATAAATTAGATAATAAGACTTTAGATGCGGAGTGCAGGCGTATGGGTAGATTATATGAGTGTCAAAAGAGATTGTTAAGCATTTTTCTTGTCTGTCTGATGTGTATGAGTGTCTATGCATGTGGGAAAAAGCAGGATACGATGGAGAAAATCAAAGATCTGGAATTTACGGTGATCGCGGAGGATAATATACCGGAGGAACTGCTTGGCAGGATTGAGGAAAAGAAGAAGGAAGCCTTTAAGCTTACGTTTGAGGACAAAGGATTCCTGTATATCTGTGTGGGATATGGAGCGCAGCAGACCGGAGGTTACAGCATAGCGGTCAATGACTTTTTTGAGACGGCGAATGCGGTCTATGTGGATACGAATCTGATCGGTCCGGAGCCGGAAGAAAAGAGCAATCAGGTGGAAAGCTATCCCTATATCGTACTCAAGACAGAGTTTATCGATAAGCCGGTAGTGTTTGATTAATGTACAAAATATGCTATACTAAACAGATAGGTAATTGCTAAATGTTGTTAGTCTTTGATGTGGATAATTATCCGTATAT
>CANOCU010000086.1 GCA_947564645.1 uncultured Lachnospiraceae bacterium | reverse complement strand
GCCGTTACAGCTACCCTTATAGCATACCTAATTTTACAAAGCGTTACAGTTTAATACCATTCCGCTGATCCGCGGCGTGATATACAGCTTTACGAATTTTAAGGGCTTCGGAAAATATGACTGGGTGGGCTTCAGAAACTATATCGATCTGTTTTCGGATCTTCGTGTCGGTAAGTCCTACTGGTTCACTTTTAAACTGGCGATCGTGACCACCGTTGTGGTAAACGTCTTAAGTCTTCTGCTGGCGCTGGCGCTTAACAGCTCCATCAAGGCAAAGAGCTTTTTCCGCGGGGCGTACTTCCTGCCGAATATTCTGGGCGCGCTGGTTGTAGGTTACATCTTCAATTACTTCTTTACTTATATTCTGCCGGCTCTGGCGGATATGATCGGAATCGACGCGCTGCGCACTTCCATCCTGTCCAACCCGGATGCGGCGTGGATCGGTATCATGGTTGTCTGTGCATGGCAGGCGATCGCCATGAATACGATCATCTATATCTCCGGTCTGCAGACGGTGCCGGAGGATGTGTATGAGGCGGGCGGCCTCGACGGAGCGACAGGTTGGAAGCAGTTTAAGTATCTGACCTTCCCGCTGATCATTCCTTTTTTCTCCATCAACATGGTTCTGTGCGTGAAGAACTTCCTGATGGTGTTTGACCAGATCATGGCTTTGACAAAGGGCGGTCCGGCGCAGAGCACGGAGTCTATCTCCTACCTGATCTACAACAACGGTATGTCGGGCGGACAGTTCGGATTCCAGAGTGCCAACGCGGTTGTGTTCTTTATCGTGATCGTGGCGGTTTCCGTGGCGCAGATGAAATTTTCCGGTAAAAAGGAGGAGCAGTTATGACAATAAAGAAAACAAACAAGGCGGCGATGATCGTCCTGATCCTTGGTCTTTCCACGATCATTTTACCGTTATACCTGACTATCGTCATTGCATTCAAACAGCCTTCGGAAATGACAAACAGCATCAGCGGTATCCTGTCGCTGCCCAAGGCGTGGAGCCTGAACAACTTCAGAGAGGCCATGGAGATCACGGATTTCTGGCGTTCCTTAAGCAACAGTTTACTGATCACGGTGGCGACGGTGGCTCTGTCCATCGCGGTGCATTCCCTGATGGGATATGCGCTTGGACGTAATAAGGCCGGCAGCAAGTTCTACAGCTTCGTGTATCTGTTTATCGTCAGCGGTATGTTCGTGCCTTTTGCGATCCTGATGATGCCTCTGGCAAAGCAGACGGCAGAGCTGGGGCTGGCCAACTGGTTCGGCGTGATCCTGCTGTATGTGGTGTTCTATATGCCCATGAATGTGCTGCTCTATTCCGGTTATCTGGTGAATATCCCGATGGCGCTGGAGGAGGCGGCCAAGGTAGACGGCGCTTCGACCTGGAGAACTTACTGGAAGATCATCTTCCCGATCATGAAGCCCATGCACGCGACGGTCGCAGTGCTTACGGCGCTGGCAGTGTGGAACGACGTTATGACGCCGCTCGTTATCATGGCCGGTTCCGGACAGAATACACTGCCGTTGGCACAGCTGAATTTCCAGTCGCAGTTCGGTACGAATTATAACCTGGCGTTTGCGTCTTATCTGCTTTCGCTGATTCCGATCCTGATCTTCTATGTGGTTTGCCAGAAGCAGATCCTGAACGGAGTTGTCAATGGAGCGGTGAAGTAATCATTGACGGTAACAGTTCAGCCCAGGACTTTGCACTTGCTGCAAAGTCCGTGAGAACGCATAAAGGTTGAGAAGAATCCGGCCTCTTTGCCGAAGGCAAACTTGGAATAGGCCGGATTCAGTAGCTATGAAGCCGAAGGCTGAATAGTTACCATTGACGATATCGATATAGGGAAGCTTATTGATGAAATATGTAAAATTATGGTATACTTGGGGCGGGCTTTGCGGCTTGCTTCAAGTATATTGTGCAATATTGTCAGCTATAAAATGCTTGTAAGAAAGACGAAAAACAGTAAATATTTAGAAAAAGGTTGGTGCGGCGTATGGCAATTCTATTTCAGGAAGAAAAGCGGATCTTCACTTTAGAGACAAAGCAGACGACCTACCAGATGAAGGTAGACGATTTCGGATTTCTTCTGCATCTGTATTATGGGGCGAAAGTATCCGGAGAGATGGATTATCTTTTGACGTATTATGACAGGGGGTTCTCCGGGAACCCGAACGATGTGGGGAACAACAGGACGTATTCCATGGATGTGCTGCCGCAGGAGTATCCGACGTTGGGAACAGGGGACTACAGGAACAGCGCGCTGGTGCTGAGAAACCATGATGAATCGGAGTGCTGCGACCTGCGGTATGCCGGGTATGAGATCCGGGAGGGCAAGTATGAGCTGCCGGGACTGCCGGCGGTGTATACGGGGCAGCAGGAGGCCCAGACGCTTCAGATCGTATTGGAAGATGCCGTGAGCAAAGTACGGGTACAGCTTCTGTACGGTGTGCTGGAGGATGAAGATATCATCACGAGAAGCGTGAAGATCATCAATTACGGCACGGAATGTGTTGTGGTGGAGAAGGCGGCGTCGGCTTGTCTGGATTTTATTACGGGGCGGTATGATCTGCTCAGCTTCTACGGAAGACATACCATGGAGCGGAATCTGCAGCGGTCAGAGATCGGACATGGAAGCTGCAGCATCGGAAGCCGCAGGGGGACTTCCAGCCATCAGTACAATCCGGCGGTGATCGTGGCGGGGAAGAATACTACGGAGGATACCGGGGACTGTTATGGGATGGTCTTTGTCTACAGCGGCAATTTCCTCTGCGAGGCGGAGAAAGACCAGTTTGATCAGACCCGGGTGCTGATGGGACTGCAGAGCGATCTGTTTCATTATCCGCTTAAGTCCGGTGAGACGCTTGTGGTGCCGGAGACGATCCTGTGTTACAGCAATAAGGGATTTGGCGATCTGTCGGTGAAGTATCATCGTTGTATCAGAGATCATATCTGCAACGGAGCGCGCAGCAGGCGCAGCACGAGTATACAGCAAAATGGCGGAGGCTCCGGACATTCGGCAATGACTCCCAGACCGGTGTTGGTCAACAGCTGGGAAGCGGCGTATTTTAATTTCACCGGAGAGACGATCGTGGAGTTGGCGAAAGAGGCGGCCGGGCTGGGTATCGATATGGTCGTTATGGACGACGGGTGGTTCGGCAAGCGGGAGGACGACAACAGCGGTCTGGGCGACTGGCAGGTGAACGAGAAGAAGCTGGGCTTAAGCCTTGGCGAACTGGTGCGCAGGGTCAATGAAACGGGCGTTAAGTTCGGTATCTGGATCGAGCCGGAGATGATCTCCGAGGACAGCGATCTGTACAGGGAGCATCCGGATTGGGCGATGCAGAATCCGGGCAGGAATCCGGCCAGGGGCAGGAACCAGCTGGTGCTTGATTTCTCCAGAGAGGATGTGCGGGAGCATATTTTCGACCAGATCTGCAGGGTGCTTGACCAGGGCAATATCGAGTATATTAAGTGGGATATGAACAGGAGCCTTACGGATTTCTATTCCGTGAAAAACAGACAGGGTAAAGTGGCGTATGATTTTGTAACCGGCCTGTATGATTTCATGGAAAAACTGCTGGCAAAATACCCGCAGCTGATGATCGAGGGCTGCAGCGGCGGCGGCGGACGGTTCGACGCCGGGATGATGTATTATACGCCTCAGATCTGGTGCAGTGATAACACGGATGCGCTAGACAGGCTGCGAATCCAGTATGGGACATCCTTCTTCTATCCGATGTCCACGGTCAGCGCTCATGTGTCGGCGGTGCCCAACCACCAGACGGGCCGGATCACCAGTCTGCGCACAAGAGGCATCGTGGCCATGACGGGCGCTTTCGGGTATGAACTGTCGCTTGGTAAGCTGGGCGCGGAAGAGAAAGAGGAGATCAGAGAGCAGATCAGACAATATAAAGAGTTTGAACCGCTGATCAGCACGGGAGATTACTATCGCCTTTCCAATCCCTTTGAGGATGCCTGTGCGGCATGGATGTTTGTCTCAGCGGACAGGAAGTGTGTGCTGCTGCATGTGGTGCTTCTGGAGAATCATGGCAATATGACGGTGAATTACGTGCGTCTGAAGGAGCTTCTGCCGGATGCGGTCTACGAGGAAGCGGGAAGCGGAAGATGCTACTGTGGATCTGCACTGATACAGGCAGGCATACCGATTCCGGTGGAGATGGGAGAGTATCTCGCGTATCAATTTGTGTTCAGGGTGAAAGAATAGATCAGGATAAATTTTTTGAAAGAAAACTGCCGTACCGGTATCGATGACCGGTAGGGCAGTTTTTATGGTAAGGGAACTTGCAGCGTTTCAAGCTTTTTCAAAATAGGACTGGTTGTATTGTCAGAATCTTGTTACAATAAGTATTGGAAGCGATAGAAATCTTCCATAACTATATAAATATTGATCTGGGATTACGTTCATGAAGGAATATGGAGATCTGATAGGAGATGTTAAGTTAATGATTGAAGAAATTACAGGAGCGGTAATGAAACTGGTCGAGCAATATTCAATAAAAAAAGTGATTTTATTTGGCTCCAGGGCCGATGGAACAAACCAGGATGACAGTGATATAGATTTGATCATGGAATTTAAGGTGCCGGTTTCTTTGATCACTTTATCAATGATTAAGATTGAATTGGAAGAAATGCTTAAAGCAAAGGTGGATCTAATTCATGGGCCTGTGACATCTACGGATATGATTGAGATAAATAAGGAGATTGTTTTGTATGCCGCATAGAGATAAGATTACGATTCAAAATTAGAAAATGAATAATAAAATTATAAGTAGCAAGGATAGGAGTACAGAATCATGCAGGATTTCATCAGAATCTCAAAATATGCAGGAATGCGCAACGACCTGGCACAGGCGGGCGGGGGCAATACTTCCGTGAAACTGGACGAACACGTGATGCTTGTTAAGAGTTCCGGGTTCCAGCTAGCGGATGTGAATGAACAGACCGGTTATTCCAAAGTGGATTACAAAAGGATCGTGGAATATTTCAGAGAGCACGTGGAGCCGTTTGAGGAAGATGTCTTTACGGAGGAGAAGGGAAATCAGCTTCTGAAGGAGGCGCAGATCCAGGGCGGCCGGGCGTCTATCGAGACATTTCTGCATGCCATCACCGGGAAGTATACGCTGCATTCTCATCCGCTGCTCGTGAATATCCTGACGGCACGGGCGGATGCAGAGCAGATCGTTCATGAGCTGTTTCCGAAAGCCGTCTTTGTGCCATACAGGAAACCGGGTGCGGCGCTGGCGGAGGCCTATGATAAGATCTACCGCGCGGGGGAAGCACAGGGCGCGGACGGTTCGATCGTCTTCTTACAGAATCATGGATTGGTGGTCAGCGGTGAGGACGCAGACGAGGTGATCGGGAAAACGGAACAGGTACTGGCAGGAATTGCCGGGTATTTGGGACTGGATGACAGCGCCTGCCGGGCGGCGACGCGGCTTTATGAGGTGATCGGGGAGATCGACGCGCTTGCAGGAAATATTGTCTATCTGTCGGAGAACCGCTACCTGTCACAGGAATATGCGGGCAGCGGCCTGGTGGAGCAGGGTGCGTGGGAACACGCCTTTTGCCCGGACTGCGTGGTGTATGCGGGCAAGAAGCTTCTGTGGCTGAAGAAGGAGTATGACAGGCAGGATATTCTGGACTTCATGGATGCGCATGGTCTTCCGACGCTCGTGTATCATGAGGGACATTTCTACATATTGGCGGAGAGCGTGAAGAAGGCCCAGGAGATCGAGAATGTGATGAGTTTTGCGGCCAGAGTGCAGTATGCCAATAAGGGCCGGAGGATGCAGTACTTAAGTGACGCGCAGGAGGAGGAACTGCTTAACTGGGATGCGGAGAAGTACCGCAGGCAGAAAGCGTAGGCCGGAAACCGGTACTTCATGACTGAAGGCGTAGGAACGGAGGGGGAGAATGATATTTTATATTATAGTGATTGTTGCGGCGGCTGTTCTATTAACGAATATGACCAGGAAAAAACAAAAAGGGATCGAAGACGGGCAGCAGCCGGCGTTTGCTATGGGATCGTTTACCAAAGAGCAGCGGACGCTTGTAAAAGAACAGTATAAAGCTTACAGGAGAAAGATCTTTGAGGAGAATCCACGTGCAGCGCGGTTCGACAAAAGGAAAAAAGGATGGATTACTTTTCTCATCGTTCTGCGTCTGTTTCTGTTGGTTGTTGTAACCTGTACTCAGGTAAATGTGTCGGAAGGGCCGTTTGTTCTATTGATCATAGGGATGCTTCTTGGTGTGTTCCCGAGTCTGATCATATTGTTAGTGGCCATGGCTCCCAAATGGCAGTTTGCTTGTATGCTGTATTTACTGGCGGCGCAGCAGATTCTGAACTTTATCAATTCTATGGCTGAGATTGGGATTCAGTCTTTGGGCGATTTCCTATGGTCTGTCTCGGAAGGGTTTAAGATGAATCCGTTTCTGATTATTTTAGATATGATATCGTGGAGTTATGTCTTGGTTCTTTTGTTGACGGCGGTGTGTCTGACGTTGATCCCAGGCAATAGGGAACTGGCGCAGCAGTCAGAGGAACTTTATGACCGGATGAAAGATTTCAGGCCGGAATTGTAAGATATACGGTATAAAATATTAGATAAAGGATATACAAAAGATATGCAATAAGTGATGAGGAAAAGAGGATATTACAGATGAATGTGATCATACCGATGACGGGATATGGTTCCCGGTTTGTGGCGGCTGGGTATCAGGAGTTAAAACCTTTTATCAGGGTAATGGGCAGACCGGTGATTGAGTGGATCGTAAAGGATATGTATCCTGCGGATGTCAGGATTATCTTTGTCTGCCGCGGCGAGCATCTGAAACATGATCCGTCCATGCGGGACAGATTGCTTTCGCTTGCACCGGCGGCACAGATCGTATCGATAGAGGACTGGGTGAAGAAGGGTCCGGTATATGATGTGCTGCGCGGGTACAGAGAGCTGCTTGCGAAAGGCGTTGTGGATGCTGAGGAACCGTGTATCATTAATTATTGTGATTTCTATATGCACTGGGATTATGCCGCTTTTGCAAAAGAGGCTGCTGCGCGCGGCTGTGACGGGGCAGTGCCCTGTTATTCCGGGTTTCATCCGAATCTGCTGCCAGAGAAGAATTATTATGCTTCCTGTCTTACGGATGCAGATGATAATCTGATCGAGATCCGGGAGAAATATTCCTTTGAACAGGATAAGACGAAAGCGAAGCATTCTCCGGGAGTTTACTACTTTAGGAGCGGTGTGATCATGGAGAAGTACTGTCAGATCCTGACAGAGCATGAGGAATGTGCCATCAATGGGGAATATTATGCGTCTCTGCCTTATAATTTCATGGTACAGGACGGCTTGAAGGTATGGGTTCCTGTGAACGCACAATATTTCTGCCAGTGGGGGACGCCGGAGGACATGCAGGAGTTCGTCTACTGGACAGATCTGATCCGTGGAATCAAATCTGAGAGGGATGATGTAAAGACGTATAAGCCTGCAGGAGTCCGTATTCTGATCCCGATGGCGGGAGCCGGTCAGCGTTTTGCGGATGCGGGTTATACGGTACATAAACCGGCGATCATGATCGTAGACAGGGAGACGGGACAGGAGAAGCCAATGGTAGTCTGCGCCACGAAGGATCTGCCGGGTGTGGCGGCAAACGGCAGCAATGTGATCTATGTGGACAGGACGTTCCATAAGACGGACGGCGTCGAAGATACGATCCGCGCCTGGTATCCGCAGGCGGAATTTATTACGGTGGATCATCTTACGGAGGGGCAGGCATGTACCTGTATGCTGGCGGAACCGTATCTGGATCCGGAGGAGCCGCTTTTGATCGCAGGATGTGATAATGGTATGGATATCGACAGGGAGGCTTTTGATGCACTGACGAAGGAGTGCGACTGTATTGTCTTTACTTACAGACATAATGAGGCGGTGCTTGCGAATCCCAATGCCTATGGATGGATGATCGCTGACAGAGACGGTACTATTACGGGGACATCGATCAAGAAGGCGATTTCGGATACGCCGATGGAAGATCCTGCGGTAGTGGCTACTTTCTGGTTCAGAAAGGCGAAGGTATTTACGGAAGCGACGAAGAAGATGATCGCGGAGGATGACCGTATCAATGGGGAATTTTACGTGGATCAGACGGTGAAACATGTGCTGGACTTAGGATACCGGGCGAAGATCTTCGATATCGACAGGTATGTGGGCTGGGGTACGCCGGCAGATTATGAGGGATACCAGAAAACATGGAACTATTTCGAGTCATTTATAAGAATCTGTGAAGAGAAAAACATTTTTTAAAGAGGCATAAACAGTTATGTTACAAAAGCTGGGGGCGTTTGACTTTGAGAAAAATTATCGCAAGCTGTTGAAGGCGGCCATTATATTGACCGTCTTATTTAAGTTACTCCTGATGGGGCTTTTTTCATCGGATTATCAGGATCTGATGTTTGTTCCCTTCGTGAAGTGCCTTCTTGGCGGTGAGAATCCGTATCAATATTATTATGATAATCAGCTGCTTTCTTCTTTTCCCTATCCGCCGGTCATGCTGCTTATTGAGAGCGTGGGCGGGATTCTGGTCACCCTGTGCGGGGGCCTTCCGGTCTTTGTCAGGAATCTGGTCTTTAAGCTGCCGATGCTTGTCATGGACCTTCTGGGTCTTTATTATCTGATGCGGATTTCCAGGTCGAGGCGCAAATATATCCTGGTGTTGTATTTTATGTCTCCGATCATTTTGTATGCGGCCTACATGCACGGACAGTTGGACTTGATCCCGACGGTCTTTCTGATCATTGCGATCTACTATCTGACGGAGACGGGTGTTTCCACGGGCAGGATTACGGTCAGTGAATGGAAATATATATTGTTTATCACGCTGTCAATGGCGTCAAAATTCCATATTTTATCGGTACTTCCCTTGTTTTTTCTCTATATCCTTAAGAAAAAGGGATTTAGGAAGGCAGTGGTAATGACCGGTATTCCGATGTTATTTACGGCTTTGATCGTTGCGCCTTTCTGGGGCAGCGGGTTTATGAGTATGGTGCTGCTCAATAAAGAGCAGAGCGCCATTGACAATGTTTATCTGGAATATGGAAGTTCTCATCTGCTGTTATCGGTCCTGGTGCTTTTGATCATTTATTTTCAGGCGTTCCATGTGAACCAGATGAACCGGGATCTGCTGATCAGCATGGCGGGGCTGCTGTTCTCTGTTTTTCTGGCATTCGTGCCGGCGATGCCGGGGTGGTTTATGTGGGTGGTGCCCTTTTTCATGCTTTATCTGGCGGGACTGACGGAGAACAGGGCGAAGATGGTGATCGTCTACGGAGGATTTAATATACTTTATCTGATCTACTATCTGTTCTTCCATGTGACGCAGTTTACGGATCTGTCGATTCTGGGCAAAGGGTTGGACGGATTGAAATATACAGACAAGGATCTGCATAATATCTTTTTTACGCTGATGGTAGGTGTTTTCCTGATCCTGGTGGTCTCCATGTATCTGTATGGCGTGAACAGCAATTCCTTTTACCGCCGGCGGAGCCGTCCCTTCACGATCGGGATCGCAGGCGACAGCGGTGCGGGCAAGAGCAGGCTGCTCATGATGTTAGGAGAGCTGTTATCGGAGGAGCATATCCTGAATATCGAAGGGGACGGCGATCACAGATGGGAACGGGGGAATGCCAATTGGAAGGAGATGACGCATTTAAACCCGCGGGCTAATTATCTGTACAGACAGGCGGAGGATCTGCGGGTACTGCGCGGCAACAATGCGGTGAAAAGGGCCGATTATGATCACAATACAGGCACTTTTACCGCCAAAAGAAAACTGATGCCTAAGCCGTACATCATTATGTGCGGGCTGCATTCGCTGTATCTGCCGCAGATGCGGCAGGTATTGGATATGAAGATCTATCTGGATACGGATGAAGCGCTGCGGTGTTACTGGAAGCTGGGAAGGGACCAGGGCGACAGGGGACACGGCAGGGAAGAGGTGATGGCGCAGATCGAGAAGAGGCGCGCCGATGCGGAGAAGTATATCTATCCACAGAAGCAGTATGCGGATCTTGTGATCCGGTACTTCGATGAAGGGCTTGCGCCGGACGGCAGCAGGAAGGAAGGCTCCCGGGAGACAGAGTTGGGTGTGGAATTTCTGATGGATGTGCGGATCAATGCGGAACCGATCCTTGCTCTTTTGCAGGAGCAGGGGGTGTGCGGTCAGTTGTCCTATGACGATCTGCAGCACCAGAGTATCTTGTTTCGGGCTGAGGATCTTAAAGTGGATAAAAGAGTCCTGGAAAAAGTCGCGCACGAAGCGATCGTGCAGATCGAGGATCTGGCGGGCAATGGGATCGTGTGGGAGGACGGGATCAATGGGGTGGTACAGCTGATGCTGATGGCGGTGATCGGGGAGATCATGCAATGGACATGAAGTTATACTAAGGCACCAAAGTACGGTGCCTAAGTATAACTTTATGTCCGGAAGAATGCCAAAGACGGGCATTCTTCCCAGGTAGTGGCGGGGACGGATGAAATGGGCATTTTTCCCGGGTAGTGGCGGGGACGATTGTGAGGATGTAGATGATCAAAGCTGTTATTTTTGACCTGGATGATACTTTATATGGATATGAGGCGCTTGACAGGGAAGCGAGAGGCCGGGTATGCGAGCTTGTATGCGCGAAGCTAGGGATTGCGGCGGCAGATTATGAGGAGGCGTATGCGTATGGCAGGCGCGAGACGAAGCGGCAGTTGGGAGATGTGGCGGCGTCGCATAACAGGCTGTTGTACTGTCAGAAGACACTGGAGTACCTGGGAGTAAACCCGGTACCGTTGTCTTTGCGCATGTATGAGACATATTGGGGGACATTTCTTGAGAAGATGCGGTTGTTTGAGGGTGTGCGGGAGTTCATGGACCGTATGCGGGAGCAGGGGATCGTGATGATGATCTGCACGGATCTGACGGCGCATATCCAGCATCGAAAGATTGAAGCGCTGGGGATCGCGAAGGATATCAGGTATCTGGTGACCAGCGAGGAGGCGGGAAAGGAGAAACCCGCGCCGGAGATGTTTGCACTTTGTCTTAAGAAACTGGGGATGCAACCGGAGGAGGTCTGCTATATTGGCGACAGCCAGGTGAAGGATGTGGAGGGCGCGGCGGCGGCAGGAATACGGGCGGTGCGGTTTTACCCGGACATGCCGGGTGCAGAGCAGTATGGGAAGTTGGCAGAGATGATTTTGGCGGCCGGCAGATCATGACTGAGATCAGAGATGCTAATGCGGATTGTAGTAAAGAAGCAGCAGAATATATAGAATGAAATATGAGAAGGGGATGAATAACAGCTTATGAAACTATCGATCGTCGTACCATGTTATAATGAGGAACAGAATATCCCGTTAATCCTGAATCGTTTCGGGGAGATCATTAAGCGGGAGGATATCGAGGTCATTCTGGTGGATAACGGCTCCACGGATGACAGTGCGCTTGTGCTCGCGGCGTTATTGCCGAAATATGCTTTCGCGAGAACGGTGCGGGTGGAAGTCAACCAGGGATACGGGTATGGTATATTACAGGGCCTGAAAGAGTGTAAGGGGGAGTATATCGGGTGGACTCATGCAGATATGCAGACCGATCCGGGAGATATCCTGAAGGCGCTGACTATCATAGAGCAGGAACAGGGTCTTGTCTTCGTGAAAGGAAATCGGAAGGGACGGCCATTGTTCGACGTGTTCTTTACGGCGGGGATGAGTCTGTTTGAGACAGTTTATCTGCATACGAAGCTGTATGATATCAACGCACAGCCTAATATTTTCCCGAAGATCTTCTTCGATGAGTGGAAGAATCCGCCTTATGATTTTGCGCTTGACCTGTATGCCCTGTATATGGCGCGCAGAAGGAATCTGAAGGTGATCCGGTTTCCGGTGCTCTTTCCGGAGCGGATCTACGGAGAGTCGAAGTGGAATACGGGGCTTAAGGCCAAGTGGAAGTTTATTAAGAGAACGATCGGGTTCAGCGTGAAGTTGAAGAAGGAACTTAAGAACTGTTAAAAGAGAATATCCGTAAGAATAGATAAAGTTGGATGAAGGAATACTGGACGGGAATGGAGGATTCATATGGAATACATAGCACACAGAGTGAATACGGTAGAGGAACTGCGTAAACTTTCGCCGGAATATGGGGTGGAACTGGATCTGCGGGACGATTTAAACGGCAGGATCTATATTTCCCATAATCCGTTTGAGGCGGGGGAGGATTTCGAGGCGTACTGCAAGGAGTATCATCACGGCACGATGATCCTCAATATCAAGAGCGAACGGATCGAGCATAAGGTATTGGAGTATATGAAAGCGTATCAGATAGAGAAATACTTCTTTCTGGATTCTTCCTTCCCGATGATCAAGCTGCTGACGGATATGGGTGTGAAGGAGATCGCGCTGCGCTTCAGCGAGCTGGAGGGGCTTGATACGATCCGTAATATGGCAGGGAAGGCCGAGTGGGTGTGGGTGGACTGCTTTACGAGGATCCCGCTTAGTCAGGACAGCTACCGGGAGTTGAAGGAACTGGGATATAAGCTGTGCTTCGTGTCTCCGGAACTGGAAGCGCAGGAGGAGAAGATCGGAGAGTACAGGAAATATCTTGAGGAGCAGGGATTCGTGTTCGATGCTGTCTGTACGAAGAGCTATCACATTAAGGATTGGATGTAGACGTTTGGACAGGGGAGATTTTATAGCGGGAAAGCCGGAAGGCGGAACTGTTATGTTTGGAAGAAGCAGTTTCCGTAACCGTGAAACCGGAAGCGGAAGGCTGTACGGGATAGTGAGGGGAGCATGGCCGAGGGTATGAGATGGATAAGGAAACCGGACGGAGAGACCAGGAAGAAGTTTGGTATGGCGGTGGCAGTGGCAGCGACGCTGTTTGCAGGGCTGCTTGTGTTTTACAGACATTGGCAGTTTGAACTGCCTTTTTATCCGAATGTAGATGAGCAGCTGTCGCTGGACTGCATCTATAGCCTGTTGGATCAGCATCTCTATGCGGGAGATATCTATATACTGGATTTTTTCCGGTATCCGCATTTTACATTTTACTATGCGGCGCTGGGGGTGCGCATCTTAGGCAGACTCATTTCCGGCGTGGAAACGGTGGTCCTGATCCGCTATGTGGTGTGCGGTACGGCGCTGCTTTCCAATGTCTTTGTTTATTTTGTGGTAAAAATGATGACCGGCTCCAGAAAATGGGCATATATCGGTCTGGTCCTGGCAGTTTTTTCGCTGTATGAATATGCTTATCTGTATTATACAGGGCCGGATACAATGATCTATGCGGTGGCCAATGTGATCCTTTTGCTGGGCTGCCTGATCTATCAGGATTCCCAGGCGGACCGGGTGGTGTATCTGTGGTACCCGCTGATGGCGATCTGTGTCGGACTTGCTACGGCGGCGAAATATCATGGAATCCTGTTCGGGCTTTTCTGGCTGGCCTTACATATCAGCAGGAAATATTGGAAAAGTTATCGGAACAATTTCCTTTTTTTCCTGAATTGTATCCTGATCGTGGTGGTGTTCTGCCTGTGTAATTATTCCATGTTCTTCTATTTCAGAGCTTTTGTCGGGGATAATATGTACAACTTCAATCATTATGCATGGGGACATCCGGGGATCGAGCATAATCTGCCGATCCTTGGGTACCTGGAAGCCTATGGACTGACCGGTTATGGTGTGGCGGGTGCTGTGCTGCTGTTGTTGGGGATCTGGCGGCTGGCCCACAGGAAGGACTGGCGTCAGATCGGCGTAATGCTTGTCATGCCGCTCTTTGTCATTCTGCTGCTGTCCAGATATCAGATCGTGCTGGGGCGGAATCTGTCACTGATCGTGCCGTTTGCGTATCTGCTCATGGTGTATGGATTGATGGAGGCAGAGCGCTTACTGGAAAGCGCATTTCGTGTAGTTATGCCTGGGAAGGCGTGGAGTGCAAATGCGATAGCGGCGCTTTTGGTGCTTCTGGTGGCGTTCAATATAGAGACGGTGTGCAACGATTACCGCTACGACCTGACTTATACGGAGGCTGAGAATTATATAGCGTCACAGATCCCGGAGGGTGCGTCGATCTACTGTACGTCTTTTGCGCCGAATATCGATGAGGAGCGGTATACGGTGATCGATATCGGGGAGGATATTTCGCTGCTGCCAAAGACGCTTGGCGACGGGGAATATTTTGTGGATGTGGAATATGCGACGGGGTATTTCAGACAGCCTAAGGATTATCTGATCAGAGAGGGTGAGGATATGTACCCTGATCTGAAAGCGGCGTACGAGGAGAGGGCCGGCGCATTTCCGCAGAAACAGTGCTATCCGGGAATTTCTTATGGAAGAGAGTGGAAATACCGGATCGGGTATACGGATATCTTTAGATATGATCCGGGTGAATATTATATCGGACCGACGATAACGATTTATGGAGAGTAGATTTGAGAATATAGGGCATACAAAAATCCGGCAAATGATCGTGCCGGATTTTTGTGTGAGTGGGGTAAGGAGAGTTATAGTAGTAGTTCTTTCAGTAAGTGTTCCAGTTCCTCGGCTTCATCCTTCGAGAAGGTGAATGTTTCCTGGGTATTTATTTCTGTGTCCATATCCGGTTCTTCCCTTTTGTCTGTGTTTCTAAGTTTGCCGGAATTGGTGGCCTTTGCGGGATTTTTCTCGTTTTGTGCTGTCTGCTGCGGCTGGATCAGCTGCATGTCCAGTTCGGCCTGTTCCAGACGGTTGGCCAGATGGTTTTCGAGATAATCTACCAGGTTGATATGCAGGATCTTGATCTTACCCGGAATATCGACCAGAGAAGAGACGGCAAAGTAACAGTAAAGTCCAAGAAAGCTGATCGCATAAAAAGGAGCGATGCTGATAAAGCTTTCATTATTTACGATTCCAATACAAGCCCCGATGCCGGCGATCAGCACCGACAGCAGCATCAGCTGACCGGAAAGGTGTTTAAAGAGGGACAGGGGCAGTCCGCCAATCTTGATACGGCTGATAAACTTGTCCACAAAAACAGGTACATTGGATACTTTTTCATTGATCTTACGGCAGCCGGAATATTTAAGTTTCAGCTGTTGGAGGGATTTATTGGCGGTCGACGACATATGTTCCGTTTCCCAGATCAGTTTATGGTATATCACTCCGAGCGTAATCTGGCATATGATACTTAAAAAAAGAAATACTAATATGGCAATGATATAATTTTTGTGCAGGAAAACTAAGTTAAGCATGTTGTATCACACCTTTCATACAAATTATAGCGGACAGACATTCTGCCAGAATAAGCCCTTATCATGCACAGCCTGCCGCGTGGATATCCTGTTTTGAAAGTCGGAGACTATCAAAGTAAATCTGCTACTTCTCACATTATTATACAGGAAAAAGCGGCTGACAAGTGTTGTAAGGCATCGACAAATAATGCTGTTTTTATTCATGGATCGGGAATGCGCACGGCTTATATTTTGTGGTAACATGATATATTGGCAATGGCAGGGAAAATGTGGTAAAATAATAAAAGTTTAAGATTTTATGAAGATACCAGAGAGATAGGTTTAAACTTTTAAATGGAAAAGGAGAGGACAGAAATGGTTTATCAACCTAAAGGTGTATGTTCAAAGGCTATTGATGTGGAAGTGGAAGGAAATGTGATTAAATCGGTGAAATTTACGGGAGGATGTAACGGCAATCTGCAGGGGATCTCCAGTCTGGTGGCGGGGATGGACATCAAGGATGCCATCGGTAAGCTGCGCGGCATCAAATGCGGTATTAAGAACACATCCTGCCCCGATCAGCTAGCATGTGCACTGCAGGAGATCTTAGACAATTAGGAGGTTTCTTTCATCATGAGTAAGAAGATCGT
>CANOCU010000085.1 GCA_947564645.1 uncultured Lachnospiraceae bacterium | reverse complement strand
TCCTGCCTACTTGATGACCGTCCCCTTCACGTTCAGTTCCCTCGAACTGTCCAGGTTCGTCACGAAGAAACAGTGCCTGCCGCTGACCGTTATATCGAACGTATGGGCAAAATCACCCGATCCTTCCACATACCGCATCAGGTCGTTGGGATCCTTGATCCCTGTCTGATATCTGATATCAGACGGTGTTCCTGATGTCGTGACTATCGTCTTGCCGCCTACGTCCTTCGTAAACCCGGTAGTCATATAAGTCTTGCCCTTCGGAATATTCCAGTCAATACCGATAAAGTCTCCAATCATCTCTATGCCATCCTCACCCACCAGCACCACATCCTCAGGGTTCAGATCACACGCTCTCGCAAACTCCTCTATCAGTTCCTCATCACTCAGATTGATGGCCGTCTCCGTGATATCCGTAACACGTCCGTCGTCCTCCGACCTGTTGGCCGTCACACTAGCCGCCGCGTCATAGACCTCCGTCATGCCGCCTCCTACAGCCAGCGCCGTCATGCTGCTCCCAAAAAGGAAACATCCTGACAGCAGCAGCGCCATCCCTCTCTTAATCCCGCCATGTAAACGATACTCTCTCATACACTGCACTCTCCTTTCGTAATCCCCTATCGTGTCTGCCAACATGAAAAGGTTGTACCGCTCCCTGCTTCCCTCTTCCATCAGTGCGTTCAGTATCGTCAGGAAGTACTCCTTCCCGTCGAATTCCTCCGCTCCCTTCTCACAGGCTATCCTGTCGCAGCACTCCTCACACACAAGATTCAGCTGTCTCAGCAAGATATGGGCCGCCGGGTTGAATACATGCAGCAGCTCCACGATACAGCTGGCCGTCTTCAGGTAGATGTCACCGCTCAGGTAATGGCACAGTTCATGGTACAGGATCACCGACGTCTCCTTACGTGTGTAACGCTCCAGCGGCAGCACCACGGCGAACCCTTTCGCATATGTGACGCAGGGCACCCTCACAGAATCATTCCTGTACAGCGATATCTTCCCCTCCACGCCAAGCTTCCTGCAGATCTCCCGGAACATCTCTCTGGTCTGCTCATCCTCCTCAGGGATGTTCCCACGGAATATCTCCACCCACCGGCAGCGCACATAGATCTTATGCGCCAGCAGCCCCAGGAACAGCAGCAGCCATACACACCCCAGGAATGCAGCCAGCTTTCGGATCGCCGGCGTGCTGTAGAACAGGTCGATCATGCTCCCCGCCGTCCGTGCACCACTGCGCATATATGCATACAGCACCGCATAGACGAACGGTACCAGGAATGCACACTGTGTCGCCTGCATCTGAAACCGCAGGAGCCTGGTGTCCTTCCTGAACCATATCACTTTGAATATCATGCCCACCACCCAGAACACCGTCCCCGTGATGGTCGTCAAAAACAATACTACAAACAGATTACTCATCCAGTCCATCGATCAGCCTGTGTATCCTTTCGATCTCATCCTGCCGTAACGGTCTCCCCTGCGCCAGCGCGCAAAGAAACTCATCTGCGTTGTTATGGTTCCAGAAGTCCACATAGTCGTTCGTGAGCTGTCCCTTGTATTCCTCGAGCGGCACCAGGATCTGGTAGAAGAACACCCTTCCCTGGCGGTAATGCCTCAGGTACCCCTTCCTCACCAGACGCGCCAGGAACGTGGACACCGTCTGCGGCTTCCAGTCCTTGTGGTACTTGTCGTTCACCCTCTGCATGATCTCCATCAGGCTCAGTTCTTCCTCCGCGTCCCACACCGTCTTCATCACCAACTGTTCACAATCTGTCAGACTTGCCAGTATCATATCTGCCTCCTGCATTCCCCACAATTAGCATTGTAGTTAAAGTATTTAAAATTCCACTATACCTCAATACTATTTTATTGTTCATGGAATAGCAAGACATTTTTTCGATAATTTGATTGCGAAATTAAACTGTTTGTGTAGTTTTCTCGGCAGAATTCAACATTTTTCCGGCATTTGGCCACTTTTTTCGTCTCTGTTTTTTATTTGGAAATTTCTGCCAGTATGCCTGACTTTATTTTATAAGGTATAAACTACTTTTGGTGGTTTTAACCCATATCAGGATGAATCTTGTATTTTCCACAACATTTCATTGTATGCAGACCGCTTTGACTTCCTGTTAAAATATTGCCGACTGTACGGTTGCAATATTTTAACATACCTGTTGCATATCTGATTTAGATAGAGTAAAATGCTTTATTACCTGCTTTATTTTTATTAATCGAAAGGACTCTGTTTAGTATGAAATCTGCAACTGCAAATACCACCCGCATGCCCGGAACGAAATCCGGCTTTCTGCGTAAATTTATCGGCGACAAGGCCTTCTATAAGATGGTCCTCGCTATCGCCGTACCCATTATGATCCAGAACGGCATCACCAACTTCGTGGGTCTTCTGGACAATATCATGATCGGCCGGGTCGGAACAGAGCCCATGTCCGGCGTAGCCATTGTCAATCAGCTGATCTTTGTATACAATCTGTGTCTGTTCGGCGGCGTATCCGGCGCGGGTATCTTCACCGCACAATATTTTGGCCAGAAGAACGACGAGGGCATTCGACAGACTGTACGCTTCAAGATCTGGATCGTTACGGTAATCACCCTGTTTACCACGACATTGTTTCTGTTAGCGGGCGATCAGCTGATCCGGTTCTATCTGCAGGGCGACGGCACCACCCAGAGCGCTGCTGCGACTCTGCATTATGGAAAACAGTATCTCTGGATCATGCTGACGGGACTGCTCCCCTTTATGATGGTGCAGGTCTATTCCAGTACCCTGCGTGAATGCGGCCAGACGCTTCTGCCGATGAAAGCAGGCATCATTGCAGTCTGTGTCAATCTGATCCTGAATTACATATTGATCTACGGCAAATTCGGCGCTCCCGCCCTCGGCGTACAGGGCGCTGCCATCGCCACGGTAATTTCCCGCTATGTGGAGGCTGCCATAATCCTTATCCATACGCATCGCAGAAGGGAGCTCAACCCTTTTGTGGACGGGCTGTACTCTACCTTGAAGGTACCCGGCAATCTGGTCCGGAAGATCCTGATCAAAGGAACGCCGCTGCTTCTAAACGAAACGCTGTGGGCCGCAGGAATGGCTATGCTGTCGCAATGCTATTCCGTCCGCGGGCTGAATGTGATCGCCGCCCAGAATATCTCCAACACCATCGGCAATGTATTTAACATCGTGTTCATTGCCCTGGGGGATTCGGTAGCCATTATCGTAGGGCAGCTGCTAGGCGCCGGTAAGATGGCAGAGGCCAGGGATCAGGACAATAAGCTGATCGCCTTTTCCGTCTTCTGCTGTACCTGCGTCGCGCTTGTCATGTTGCTTCTGGCGCCTCTCTTCCCGATGCTGTATAATACGGAAGCGGATGTCCGGGAACTGGCCAAATATTTTATTATGATCACGGCAGTCTTTATGCCGCAGAATGCATTCCTGCACGCCTCCTACTTCACGCTTCGGTCCGGCGGCAAGACGATCGTCACCTTCCTGTTCGACAGCGTCTTTATCTGGTGTGTGAGTGTTACCATCGCCTTCACACTGAGCCGTTTTACCTCATTGCCGGTAACTGCAGTCTTTATCCTTGTGCAGGTTGGTGATATCATTAAATGTATCATTGGTTTCATCCTGGTAAAAAAGGGTGTCTGGCTGCAGAATATCGTGGCATAAGATAATAGGACGAGATTGGTATCAAGTGGGGGAAAATCGCATGAAGCAATTATCTACACGCTGGGGACGTAACATCGACTGTGAACATATTCTGCCGGAATATCCACGGCCTCTTTTGCAGAGAGGAAGTTATGTAAACTTAAACGGTTTTTGGGATTATGCCATTACGACAAAATTCCAAAAGCCCACGGACTTTGCCGGAAAGATACTGGTACCCTTCTCTCCGGAGAGCGCTCTTTCCGGCGTCGGCAGACAGCTTCAGCCGGACGAATATCTCTGGTACCGGACTCGTCTTCCCATAGAATCCGATCAGATACGCGCGGGCGAACGCCTGCTCCTGCACTTTGGAGCAGTGGACCAGGCATGCCGTGTCTATGTGAACGGAAAAGAGGCCGCACGACATGCAGGCGGCTATCTTCCCTTCTCGGCAGATATCACCGGACACTGCCGCTTACTTACGGCAGCGACACCCGGAACTTCTCAGGCAGACACAAACTCCCTGGAACTTCTTGTTGCAGTGCAGGATCTTAGCGACACTTCCTATCATGCCAGAGGGAAGCAGAAGCTGAAACGGGGCGGCATGTTCTATACGGCGCAGAGCGGCATCTGGCAGACGGTCTGGATGGAATATGTACCGGAAAATTATATCGAAGAAATCATCACCAGGCCCTCGCTGCCAAGCGAATCCGTGCGCCTTACGATCCACTCCGCAGCCGACCTGCCGGTCTTAATACAAATATGGGAACCTGCCCTCTATCAGGATGCCGAAGCCGGTGCAGGCCATCCGGCTGCGCAGGAGACAAGAAACCTGATCGCCACATCGACCGGTCGCTCCAACCGTGAGCTGGAAATTGCCCTGCCGGTCATTCGACCCTGGACCTGTGACGAACCCTACCTGTATTATTTTACGGTCTCCATGGGGGAAGACCGGGTCGAAAGCTACTTCGCACTGCGTGATTTTACCATATCGCCGGATGCAGAGGGTATTCCCCGGATCCGTCTGAATGGGCAGGTACAGTTTCAGAACGGCGTGCTCGACCAGGGCTACTGGCCCGACGGACTGTACACTGCGCCGTCTGACGATGCTTTCGTCTTCGATATCCTGGAAATGAAGAAGATGGGCTTTAATATGCTGCGAAAGCATATCAAGATCGAACCGCAGCGATGGTATTATCACTGCGACCGTCTGGGCATGATCGTCTGGCAGGACATGGTAAACGGGGGCAGTTACTATAAGCACTGGTTCGTAACCTACGCGGCCACGCTTTTCTCCAGGCTGCGTCTGCGGGTGCCGGATACCTGTCTTCGACTGCTGTCACGCACACATAAGGAAGGACAGCAGGAATTTGTACGCGAAATGAAAGAGACGATCCGCCTTCTGGGCGGTCATCCGAGCATCGCCGTATGGGTCATCTTCAATGAAGGCTGGGGCCAGTTCCATGCCGGCCGCATCGCCAGGATCGCACAGAAGTGTGACAGTACCCGGCTGATCGATCAGGCCAGCGGCTGGTTTGACCAAAACGGCGGTGATCTGCAAAGCATACATCACTATTTCTTTAAGATGAAGTTTGCGCCGGAATCCAGGCGCGCCACCGTACTCTCGGAATTTGGAGGATACTCCATGCAGATTCCCGGACACAGCGCCTATGATAAGTTGTACGGATATGGCACTTTCAAGGATGCTGCCGGATTAAAGAAGGCTTTCACGCAGCGGATGCGGAAGGTGCAGGAGCAGATTCCGGAGGGCATGTGTGCCAGTGTCTATACCCAACTGTCAGACGTAGAAGAAGAGGTGAACGGAATCCTCACCTATGACAGGGAGATCAATAAGATAGCGCAGCCTTAAAGCTGCGCTATAAATCTTTTCACATTATCCGTAATATCCCCATGAAAAACCGCCGAACCGGATACGATCACATTGGCGCCCGCTTCCAGCACAACATGGGCATTATCCTGACCGACTCCTCCATCCACCTGAATGTCCAGGTTAAGGCTCAGCTCATCGGCCATCTCTCTGGCCTGTCTGATGCGTTCCGTCGATTCTTGTATATACTTCTGACCACCGAATCCCGGCTCAACCGTCATCACCAACAGCATATCCAGCTTCGGCAGATATTTCCTGACAGCCTCGACCGGTGTCTTTGGCTTGATGGACATCCCTGCCCGGCAGCCAAGCGCATGGATCTGATCGATCAGCTCATCCGCATCCTCGGTCGCCTCCAGGTGGAACGTAATGCTGTCTGCTCCGCACTCTTTAAACTGCTTCACATAGCGTTCCGGTTCCACGATCATCAGATGTACATCAAACACTCTGTCCGTCACCTTACGGATCGACTGAATAAGAGGCATCCCAAAAGAAATTGACGGCACAAATACGCCGTCCATCACATCAATATGGATATACTCTGCTCCCGCCTCGGAAGCCTCCCTGATCTGTTCCCCCAGATTAGCAAAATCCGCTGCCAGAATAGAAGGGGACAGAATATTTTTCCTTACAAATTTTTCAGACATTATCCTGTTTCCTTATCGTCTCAGCCACCGCCGCAGCGATGGCTGAGTATATCATTACCATGCAGACTGACTGCATTTTATTTCACAAAATTCTTCACCGACTCGTAAATTCCCTTGCCGTCCAGTCCGTATTTCTCAACCAGCGCGCCTGCAGGGCCTGACTCGCCGAACACATCCTGCATACCGATCTTCAGAACAGGCGTCGGGCACTTCGCACATAAGCAGTCGCACACTGCACTGCCAAGTCCGCCGATCACGGAATGCTCTTCCGCCGTCACCACCTTGCCGGTCTTCTTCGCGGATGCCACCACAAGTTCTTCATCCAGAGGCTTGATCGTATGGATATTGATCACCTCGGCGCTGATACCGTCCGCTTCCAGCATCTGCGCCGCTTCCAGTGCGGAAGCCACCGTGATGCCGCTGGCGATGATGGTCACGTCCTTGCCTTCTCTGAGGAGTACGCCCTTACCCAGCTCAAACTTGTAATCCGGCCTGTCATTGATCACCGGCACGGCCGCACGGCCAAAACGCAGATATACGGGACCCTCAAATTCGATCGCCGCCCGCACGGCTGCCTTCGCTTCCACATCATCCGAAGGAACGACTACCGTCATGCCAGGAACCGTCCTCATCAGCGCCACATCCTCGTTACACTGATGGGTCGCGCCGTCCTCACCTACCGTGATACCGGCATGGGTCGCGCCGATCTTCACGTTCAGATGGGGATAACCGATGGAGTTACGAACCTGCTCGAAGTTCCTTCCCGCCGCAAACATGGCGAAGGAACTAATAAAAGGAATCTTGCCGCAGGTAGCCAGTCCTGCCGCAATACCCGTCATATTACACTCTGCGATACCGCAGTCAACATGGCGGTCCGGAAATGCCTTCTTGAACACGCCGGTCTTGGTAGCGCCTGCAAGGTCTGCATCCAGGACTACCAGATTCGGGAAATCAGCACCACACTCAGCAAGTGCATTACCATAACTTTCGCGCGTAGCGATCTTCTTAACATCTGCCATTAGTTTGCACCTCCTAATTCTTCACCGATCTTCGTAAGATCTGCCATCGCAACCGCATACTCCTCGTCATTGGGAGCCTTGCCATGCCAGCCGGCACTGTTCTCCATGAAGGAAACGCCCTTACCCTTAACCGTCTTACAGATAATGGCCGTCGGCATACCCTTGGTCGCCCTGGCCTCCTTAAATGCCGCGTCGATCTGATCGAAATCATTGCCGTCTATATTGATCACATGGAAATTGAATGCCTCGAACTTCTTGTCGATCGGGTAAGGAGAACATACGTCATCGATCTTACCGTCGATCTGCAGACCGTTATTATCTACGATCACAACCAGGTTATCCAACTTACGGTGTCCCGCAAACATGGAAGCCTCCCAAACCTGTCCTTCCTGAATCTCACCGTCGCCGAGCAACGTATATACTCTGTAATCCTTATTATCCATCTTAGCTGCCAGAGCCATGCCTACAGCCGCAGAAATGCCCTGTCCCAGAGAACCGGACGACATATCCACACCGGGTGTCTCCTGCATACAGGGATGCCCCTGCAGATAGGAACCCAGATGACGCAGCGTGGGCAGATCCTCCACCGGGAAATAGCCTCTGTTCGCCAATGTAGAATACAGGCCCGGAGCCGTATGTCCCTTGGAAAGCACGAAGCGGTCTCTGTCTGCCTTCTTCGGATCCTTCGGGTCCACATTCATCTCTTCGAAATAGAGATATGTAAACAGATCCGCCGCGGATAAAGAGCCGCCCGGATGTCCCGCCTTAGCGCCGTGCACCGCGGTGACGATTCCCTTGCGAACTTCATTAGCTGTTTTCTGTAACTCTAATTTGTTCATCTCTAACCTCCGTCTGAAAATAAAATGGTCTGAAAAAGTATTCTTGTGACAGGAAAGTCAGGCTTTTCAACCTGACTCTCCTACTCAAAGCGACTTTTGTTTTATTGCAGCTGAAAGCCACCCTTACAATTTCACTGTTATTGTAGCACAAATATTGACAAGTCTCCATAGAAATTTTAATTTTTTTCTATTTTTTTGTTAAAAATCTAAAAATTTTCATTTTTTGTCAGATTTCGGCTATTTCCCCTGCCCATAATAAGCATTTGCACCGTGCTTTCTGTAGTAATGCTTATCCTGCAGCTCCTGGGGCGCCGGCTGGATCCTGGCCTCGATCGTCTCCGCGCGGTAAGCCATCTTGGCCACCTCTTCCAGAACGACCGCGTTGTGCACCGCCTCGTGGGCATCCTTACCCCATGCAAAAGGGCCGTGATTCTTGCACAGCACTGCCGGAACCGCCTCCGGGTCCTTCCCCATTCTCGCAAACTCGCTGACGATCAGAAGCCCCGTATTCTTCTCGTAAGCTTCCTCGATCTCCTCCGCATTCAGGCATCGCAGGCAGGGGATCTCCCCATAGAAATAATCCGCATGGGTCGTCCCGTAGCAGGGAATGCTGCGCCCCGCCTGCGCCCAGCTGGTCGCATAAGACGAATGGGTATGTACCACGCCGCCGATCTCCTGATATGCCTTATACAGTTCCACATGCGTGGCCGTATCGGAAGAGGGATTATACCTGCCCTCCACCTTATTGCCGTAAAGATCCACCAACACCATATCTTCCGGCGTCAGCTTGTCATAGTCCACACCGCTGGGCTTAATCGCGAAGATACCGCTCTCCCTGTCGATCTCACTGACATTTCCCCAGGTAAAAGTGACCAGACCGTACTTAGGAAGGAGCATGTTCGCTTCGTAGACCCGTTTCTTTAATTCCTCCAACATTTTACTTTGTCACACCTTTCTCTTTCTTGTTATCCTTTTCTTTCTTCCCGTTCCGACAGGATGCTGCAGTATCCTGAATACCACAACCGCCTCAATATCGAAGCGCTCCTAAATGCTCTCCACGGCCGCTCTCTCGATCGCAAGCCCTGCGCTGTAGCGCTTCATGAAGGCGTCGAATCCCTGAACGTCCTTCTCCACCGGCTCCAGCTTCTCGCCCTTCTGACCGGCGAATACCTTGCTGTCCAGGAACTGCGCAAGGCTCTCGTCTGCCTCCTTGTTGACCATGTAGGAAGCGAGCAGTGCGATTCCCCACGCGCCGCCTTCGCCCGCCGTCTCCATCACGCTCACCGGCGCGTTCATCGCCGCTGCCAGGATACTCTGTCCCACGCCCTTGGTCTTGAAGAGTCCGCCGTGGCCCAGGATCTCATCCACCTGCACTTCCTCTTCCCGGAACAGGATATCGAATCCGGTCTTCAGCGCACCGAGAGACGTGAAGAGATGCACTCTCATAAAGTTGGCCAGATCAAACTTCGCATCCGGTGTGCGAACAAACAGCGGACGGCCCTCGTTAAAACCGGTCACATGCTCGCCCGAGAAATAATTGTACGCCAGCAGTCCGCCGCAGTCGTCGTCACCCTCCAGTGCCTTGCGGTAGAGATTCCCATACAGCTCGTTTCTGTCCACCTTCTGGCCCATCAGCTCCGAGTACTCCGCAAAGAGATTCACCCAGGCATTCAGGTCCGAAGTGCAGTTATTACAGTGCACCATCGCCACCAGGCTGCCGTCCGGCGTGGTCACCAGGTCGATGGCGTCATAGACCTTCGACAGCTCCTTCTCCAACACGATCATACCGAACACGCTGGTGCCGGCAGATACGTTACCGGTACGCTTGGCCACACTGTTGGTCGCCGCCATGCCTGTGCCCGCATCGCCTTCCGCCGGGCAGACAGGCACTCCCGCTTCCAAAGTCCCCGTAGGATCCAACAGCTTCGCGCCCTCCTGTGTCAGCGCGCCCGCCTGCTGTCCCGCCGTGTAGACTGCCGGCAGAACCTCCTGCACCTTCCACGCATAGCCTTTGTCTGCCACTGCATCGTTAAACTGTTCCATCATCTTCCCGTTAAACTGCCCGGTAGCGATATCGATGGGGAACATACCCGATGCCTCGCCCACGCCAACGATCTTCTCGCCCGTCAGCTTCCAGTGGATATAACCCGCCAGCGTGATCACGAACTTTAAGTCCGCCACATGCTCTTCCCCGTTGAGAATCGCCTGATAGAGATGTGCGATCGTCCATCTCTGGGGAATGTGATACCGGAACAGCTCCGTCAGCTTATTGGATCCCTCCTCGGTGATCGTATTCCGCCAGGTGCGGAAAGGAACCATCAGCTCGTCCTTCTCGTTAAATGCCATATAGCCATGCATCATGGCGCTGAATCCGATGGCCCCCAGCTTCGTAAGCTTCTCGCCGTACTGCGACTGCACATCCTCCGTCAGCTTCCGGTAACAGTCCTGCAGTCCCGTCCAGATGTCCTCCAGGCTGTAGGTCCAGATTCCGTTCTCCAGCCTGTTCTCCCAGTCATGTGCCCCCGACGCGATGGGCTGATTCTTCTCATCCACCAACACCGCCTTGATCCTGGTCGATCCGAACTCGATGCCCAGGATCGCCTTACCGCTGGCAATACATTCTTTTGCTCCCATACCATACCTCCGTTTTCATTCATTTGTTATTACTATACTACATCTGCTACCCTGATACAACTTTGCCGTTATCCTTTAGACCCAAGGCCTTCTGCTAACGCCTCTTACCGGTTTCATTTTATCACTCCTACAGAGTCTTTTGCAAGGAAATGTATATGTTTTCTTAAAATATTTTACAATATTATAAATAACATCTGCAATACTGTTCCATTACTATTTCTTCTGCGCCATTCATATAATAAGAACAAACCCAACTGACAGGTATTGCCTTGAAACGCCATTTATCTTTCAAACAATGGGCTGCGGCCCTGCTCCTTTTTGCAGGCTTTAGCGCTGCAACTTTTTACTGTTATCATTCAGGTCACGCGGATGCCCGCTTCGAACGGTTTGCGGAAGGTTTTTTCCTCGAAGAGCTGCAGGCCAACCCGATCCATTTCCACTATTCCATCGACGATCCGGACGCCTGGCATGTCGACGAAGCCAGTCTGAAACTACCCGTTTACCATGCCGGCGAAGCCGCGAACAATGTCTATGCCCTGTCCTCCTTGTCTGAAGATCTGGCAGAAATTGATCCGGCAAAACTCTCCGAAGCGAACCGCTCTCTCCACGGGCTTCTGCGTTCTTACCTGAATGCCGCGGCCCATACCGCCGCCTACCCTTATTTCTCAGAGCCCCTGTCGCCCTCCTCCGGCACACCCTCGGAACTGCCGATCCTGTTGGCGGAATACCGGCTGGATACTCCCGAGGACATAGAGCTCTACCTGACCATCCTAAATCAGATCCCGGCATACTTCGAGGGCCTTATCGTGTTTGAGCAGGAAAAGGCGGCGGCCGGACTTTTCATGTCGGATGCCACGGCAGATAAAGTCATAAAGCAATGCACTGATCTGATGAATATGGAGCAGTTGGAGAACAACGCTCATTTTCTCGAGCAGACTTTCACCCAGAGGCTTGATGCACTCCGGGAAGCCGGTCTGATCACCGGGCAGGAAGCTCTGGCCTATGAAGCGGAAAATAACAGACTGCTGACCACTGTCGTCGCCCCCGCTTATGACTATCTGGCCGACGAGCTGACCCTGTTAAAAGGAAGCGGCAAGGACACCTGCGGACTGGCGCGATACGAAGGCGGACGGGATTATTATACGGCTCTTTTGCGGATGCAGACCGGCTCTGTGCGGGACATCGACGAGATCAAACAGCTGCTCTATCATGATCTGCGATCCAACTATGAGCAGCTGGCCGCCCTGCTTGCCGGAAATCCGGCCCTGAAAGAGCAGTTTCTAAAGGAACAGTCACTGCTGCCCCAGATGACACCGGAAGAGATGCTTACATTTCTGGAGGCGGCGATCCGCCAAAGCTTCCCTGCCATCCCGGAAGCCGAAGGCGACGCACCGGTGCAGTGCACCGTCAAATATGTCGATGAGAGCCTTGCGCCCTACACCGCCCCGGCCTTCTATATGACGCCGCCCATGGACAATGTGTGGAACAATACTGTCTATATCAATACACTGGATACCCAGGGTGATATCTCTCTCTTCACCACACTGGCCCATGAGGGCTACCCGGGCCATCTCTACCAGACACTGTACAGTCAGCAGTTCTGGGAGCGTTCCGGTATCACGCCGCTGCGCAGCGTCCTCTACTATGGCGGTTTCGTGGAAGGATGGGCCATGTACGCGGAACTCTCCTCCTACGACTACGCCGTCAGGCTGGCCCGGGAAGACCACCCGGAAGCCGCGGACTACTACCGCCTGTGCCGTCTGGACCGGCAGATTCAGCTGTGCCTGTACGCCCTTCTGGACATTTTTATCCATTATGACGCCGCAACCCTGGAAAACGTACAGAGCATTCTCTCCTCTTTTGGGGTTGCGAACCCGGAGACCATGGCGGCGATCTATTCCTATATCGCCGAAGAACCCTGCAACTATCCGAAATACTATCTGGGATATCTGGAGATTATGGAATTAAAAAAGCAGGCCGCCGCCCTCTGGGGCGAAAACGACTCTGCCTTCCTCTATCGTTTCCATTGCTTCCTGTTAGAAAACGGTCCCGCAGATTTCGGGACATTGACCAAATTACTGTACAATTCCTAAAAGCTACTGTGGAAAAACTGGTCCAGCTTCACCAGCGCCTTCTCCAATACCACCTGCTCTTCCATCGACAGCTCCGTGACGATAGCCTCTATCATCTGTTCATGGAACCGCTGGTGGTGGAGATAGGCTTTCCGGCCCTTTTCCGACAAAGAGATCAGCACCACACGCCTGTCTTCCTCACTCCTGACCCGCTCCACATACCCCTTCTTTACAAGGCTGTTGACTGATATAGTCAGCGTACCTGTAGTCACACCGAGAGACCGGGCCACGCTCGTCATATTTCTGGCCCCCTCCATGTCGATCGCCTCGATCACATGCATATCATTGGCCGTTACATCTTTATATTCTCCGCTGCAGATCGCCCGCTCCTCTATGATATTGATATTGCGGAACAGCTTCACCAGCACCTCATTTAACATATGATTAATGTTCATTTCTACCCCTAACAATGGAAATTACCGACTATCCCTGCACGCCACGCACTACTGTTATTCTAGCAAAGATTAATTTGATAGTCAAATTAGTCCTGTAGCAACGGCAGTTGTCTTGTAACTATTCAGTCTTCGGCTTCATAGTTACTGAATCCGGCCTATTCCAAGTTTGCCTTCGACAAAGAGGCCGGATTCTTCTCAACCTTTATGCGTTCTCACGGACTTTGCAGCAAGTGCAAAGTCCTGGGCTGAACTGTTACGTTGTCTTCAGACAACTATTCTTCTTCCAGCATACTGTCCACATAGCCCCTGTCCCAGAGCAGAATATGCAGCTTCTTCGCCGCATCCACCGCCGGTGCCGTAAAATACTGATTGGTCATCACCGCGCCTACCATACAGCCGTAATAATCTTTACCCGCATACGTTCGCAGGACGGCATCCACACCTACCGGTCCGTTATAGCGCTTACACTGTACCGCATAAGTCACGCCCTCCTTCTCCGCTAGAATATCCACCCCGAAATCTCCGCTGCCACGGGTCACTTCCACTTCCACAAATCCCTGCTTCTCCAGCAAGTCCGCACAATAATATTCAAAATCATGTCCTTCCATTTCATCCATCATGCCTATCCGGCGATTGCGGCGGATATTGCGGATGACAAATACAACTGCCGCCGTAAACAAGGTCAGCAGAATCATACTTCCTATTATGGTAAGAATAATCGTCAGACTGGTCTGTTGCATTATTTCCCCTCTGTATGCTCAGCGCAGCAAGTGCGCAGAGCTGTTGCCATAGTCTTTCTTTTCAGCGCAGCAGGTGTGCAGAGCTACCTGTGGATGTTCTCTTTTCATACTTACGTGCTTTCCATTATACTACCGGATTTGGCTGCTTACCATGAAAATCTGCGGTAACGGTTCAACTATGATGGGGGCTGAACCGTTACCGTCTGTGTAACATTTTCCGAGTAGTACTGGACAAAGACCGGCTCATTATTGTATCATCTTAATTATATACGCAGTGAACAACAGGAAACACGCCCTTTATTCACTGAAAATAGCAAAGCAAAATAAGCAAAACAGCTTACCCCCAGAAGGAGTATTTCATGAAAAAATGTAAAACAGTCCTCTCCGTCTTACTGATCCTTGCCCTGATCACTGCATGTGGAAAAGAGGGCACGGCAGACGGCGCTTCCGCCTCCTTTACTTTTCAGGCCACGGTCCTGGAGGCAGGCGACGCGCAGATCCTGGTAGAACCTGTTTCCGGCTCCGCGGAGCTTTCATCCGCCGACCAGATCTATGTATCCAATCCGGATGCAGTCGCGTTACAGGTGGGAGACGTGGTTGAGATTACGTATGACGGCAGTATCATGGAAACCTACCCGGCACAGCTGGGAGAAGTATACAGCATCGAGATCGTGGCGCAGGAATAGGATATTCTGCGCCGCTTTACAATTTATGACAAATATTCTAACAATTTGCAATTATAAAATTTATTTTATAATTTCTTTCTTTTTTCTTTCGATATTTGACACATCCCATTCACAATTCCACTGTATAGTATTACTTGTAGTTGGGGAATACATAACAAACATGACTATTCTGACCTACATAATAATGGAGCCGCCGGTGCTGGCTTGGTGTCGATCGGCTTCGACTAACAATAACAGCTGCATTCCATGCAAATGCGCTGTTGACATATATTTGAGTTTACACATTTCTATCCTTCTCACACAGGAAAACAGCACTCCATGGCGGGGTGCTGTTTTCCGTATTTTATAACCTGTTCTGCGTACTTTACGCCTTTTGTTCCGTATTCCTTTGCAGAGCACGCGCTATACTGGCATCTTTGCCGGGCATTAGTGCCACGCCGGGACAGATCCGCGCACGCGCTATACCAGCATTCCCGCCAGGACAGATCCATGCAAGCGCTATACCAGTATCCCTGTCGGGACAGATCCACGCACACACTATACCAGCATCCCCGCCAGAACAATGCTTGCCACGATTCCCGCAAGCGTCGAGAGCAGCGCGCCTTTCAGGGTATATCTCGTCTTCGTCACCTTAGCTGCCAGGAAGTAAACCGACATCGTATAGAAGATCGTCTCCGTACAGCTCATCATGATCGACGTCGTCAATCCGATCAGAGAATCCGGCCCGTGATTCTTAAAAATATCCAATACCAATCCGGTGGCCGCGGAGGAAGAGAACATCTTGACAAGCATCAGCGGCACCAGCTCCGAAGAGAAACCCAGCCTGGCCGCAGCTCCGCCAAAAAGCCCGCCCACAAAATCCAGAAAACCGGAAGCGCGCAGCACTCCCACCGCCACCATAAGTCCGATCAGTGTCGGCATGATCTGAATGACGGTATGAAATCCGTCCTTCGCCCCTTTGATAAAATCCTCATACACATTGCTTCCGGCTGCAAGTCCGTAAGCCACGATGTAGAAGATAATGACAGGAATGATAATATTGGATATGTTCGATAATACTGCGACCATGAAGATGCCTCGACCGGGTAGGACAGTCCTCTTTTCCAAGGAAATTTTCGATAAAAAACTATAGAAAAGTCCTGCAAAAAAAGACTGCACAGATTATTACTATAGTCTATGCAGTCCTGCCTTTTCCTATGTCAGTCGATACTTTTCGATATAAGGACCACTTTATTACCCTGCTCAGTTTATGCACAGTGCGGCTGTAAATAATAACACTGTTTCAGAAGCATGGCCCTCTTCCTCTCTTATGCACCGGCAATATCCCGCGCCACATACACACCGCTGGCGGAAGCATGGGACAGGGAGTGCGTCACGCCGCTTCCGTCGCCGATGATATAAAGCCCTTTATACTTCGTCTCCAGATGCTCGTCGATCGCCACTTCCATATTGTAGAATTTCACTTCCACGCCATAAAGCAGGGTGTCGTCGTTGGCCGTCCCCGGCGCGATCTTATCAAGCGCATAGATCATCTCGATAATACCGTCCAGAATACGCTTCGGCAGCACCAGGCTCAAGTCTCCCGGCGTGGCCGCCAGTGTAGGCTGCACCAGTCCTTCCTCGATCCGCTTCTCATTGCTGCGCCGGCCCCGCACCAGATCGCCGAACCGCTGTACGATCACACCGCCGCCTAACATATTCGACAGCCTTGCGATGCTCTCGCCGTAGCCGTTGCTGTCCTTAAACGGCTCGGAAAAGTGCTTCGCCACAAGCAGCGCGAAATTCGTATTCTCCGTCTGCTTATCGGCGCCCTCATAACTGTGCCCGTTCACCGTCACAATGCCGTTGGTGTTCTCATTGACCACGATGCCATGAGGATTCATGCAGAACGTGCGCACCTTATCCTCGAATTTCTCCGTCCGGTAGACGATCTTACTCTCATACAGCTCATCCGTCAGATGAGAAAAGATCACCGCCGGCAGTTCCACGCGGACACCGATATCCACACGGTTGGACTTCGTCTGAATATCCAGTTCCCTGCACACCTGCTCCATCCATTTGCTGCCGCTGCGTCCTACCGATATAACGCACTTGTCACATTCAAAAGAATCCTCTTCACAGACTACTCGATAACTTCCTTCCAGATTCTCCACCGTCCTGACCGGCGTATCGAAATAGAAGTCCACTTTGTCCTTTAAATCCGCATACAGATTCTCCAGTACAATATAATTGATGTCCGTTCCCAGATGGCGCACGGAAGCATCCAGCAGACTCAGCTTGTTCTGCAGGCAAAGCTTCTTGAAATGCGTCCCGGTGGTGCTGTACAGTTTCGTGCCTTCGCCGCCGTATTTCATGTTGATCTCATCCACGTATTTCATCAGGTCGATGGCCTGCTTCCTGCCCACATATTCATACAGCGTACCGCCAAAGTCGTTGGTAA
>CANOCU010000084.1 GCA_947564645.1 uncultured Lachnospiraceae bacterium | reverse complement strand
ATACAACATCAAGGCAAAAGAAATCGAAGAAACGGTTGTGGATGAAAAAGGCAGAAGATATTTTAAGAAAGATATTCCATTTCGAGGCAAGTTCAATGAGTTCTTTAAGCGAATCAGGACAAAGTATTGCCAATGCAACAGGAAAATTTACTCAAATGGGTATGAAAGCAGGCTCTGCATTTGCAAGTTTTAAAGCAGCAGGTGGTGTAAGAGGAATAAAACAGAACATGCAGGAATTTAGAGAAAATAGAGCAGCTAAGAAGTTGGTAAAAGAAACTTATAAACGAACAAATGGCGGAAGTCTTGCTGGATTTAAAGAAGAAAAGAAAACAGAAAGATATCAAAGAAATTTGGAGGCTGCTAAGAAAACAAATGCTGCCAAAATGGCAAAAGAAGCAGCTGATAGAAGAGATAAGAAAATTGAAAAAAATAGAGCTAAATATGATAAAAAGCATGGTACAGGTGCTTATGATAGGATGATTGACAAAAGAGTTGATGCTGCACAAAGAGAATATGATAAGAAGAACGGTGCAGGTGCTTATGATGAGATGATTGACAAAAGAGCAGAAGAAGCATATAACAAAGAAAAAGGTGATGATAAGGCATATGAACGTATGAAGAACATGGCTTCTAAAGTAGATAAACATGGCAGACCAACAAAGGCAGCACGAATGGCTCAAGCTAAAATTCATACGGAAAGAATGAAGGCACGAATGGAAGCAAAAGAAGAGGAGAGAAATAAAGAACACAATAAAGTAATTGAAGAAGGTGGCGTAGGCGCTAGAAGAAATATAAAAAATGCTTGGAAAAACACTGGTGGTCGTGCTTTTAATAATATGAGAAAATTTGCTGATTCTGACTATGGAAAATTGGTAGGAGCAGCTGCGAAAGATAGTATTAAACTTGGAGCAGGAACTGCTGTAGGAGCATTTATATTGGGAGCAACATCGCAATTGAATGATGCAATTTCTGGAGCTCAAACAGGATATGGTTTTGCAAAAGGAGTTTTGAATAATTCAACGAAAACAGTTGTTAAAGATTCAGCAGAAAAAGTCGAGCAATTAGCAGCATTGCAGGGAGTTGACTTATCTGACACAGAAGGCCTTCAAAAAATACTTGCAGGTGTTAAAATGGAAAAAAATGCAGGAGCATTAGATACCAAAAGTATTAGTAATCAATTAGAGAAATTAGAAAAACAAATAACGTCATTATTTAGTGATCGAGGTGGAGGACGATGAACTGCCGGGGTTAGACGAGGAGACGAGAAAGATCCGTAAGAGGCGCATCGCCTTCTATAAAGGGGCGGACTGTCAGATGACAACGACCAGAAGCAGACTTTGGGGCGTGGATTACCGCATTATGGTCCTGCCTGTCATGGACAGCCAGGCAGGAGAGGGTATGGCAGGAAAAGTGCGGTCTGTCTACCAGGGTATGTATACTGACAGAATCCTGAAGAAACGTTTTGCGATCACGGCAAAATAAGTTTTATTCGTCATTCTTCCTGTCAGGTTTTGCTTCTTTCAGGGCGGCCTGCATGGCAGCGTCAAAGTTTGTTACATTGACCGCGCCGAAGGTGCTTGTTTTGTAGACAGGAACAGGCTCATTGAATGCGTTAAAGTAGACATACTGCGAAGTAATGTTGATATTCTGGAATACGCCTTCCTTAACAAGTTCCTGGGAGCTGCCGTCTGTCATCATCCGCTTCAGGGCAGGCTGTGTGGGCGAGCTTACCTGGTAATAGATGTAATTGTCATATATATTGAACATGTCGAGCCGTTCGTTGGTAAGCACTTCGATCACATCGTCACTGAAAGAGTAGCGGCACAGGCGATAGTCGTTGCCCACATCCATAAAATATACGTAACCGTCCTGCACGATGGGATTCCAGATGTTTCCTTCCCATACCACTTCCGAGATGCCGGTGGCGGTGTCAAGCGCGTAGAGATAATGATCGGTGGCATCGCCGTTGTAATAAATCTTACCATCCACGTAGCAGTTGGGATTGATGATCATTCTTGGAGCTACGGTCTGTTTCTCTTTCTTATCGATCCTGATCTTCTCTAAGGAGACCGCTTCCTTGTTGTCATATTTCTCATAGAAGATATAGTTGCCGCACAGCCGCAGATTGATGATATGGCAGCGGTCCAGTCCGGTGGCCTTCTTGCCGTTCAGTTTGCTGCGGTAAACGCCGTAAGGCTTGCCGATAAAGCCCAGGTCAAAGTCTTCGGTCTTACCGATCATGGAATAGTACAGATAGTCGCCTCCCACATTCAGACAGGAAAAGGAGCCGTCATTTATCTTCCGGATATCGGATTCGTCGGCTTTCATGGAATACAGGGCATAATCGTCATAGGCGTTGGCAAAATAGACGCGTCCGTCTGATTCACAAAAATATCCACCATTATTTAAATTGCCGGGCGTATTGCCGGCGGTATCGTCATTCGTTAGCGGGATGCGGCTGGGAAGAACCGTAAGAAACATAAGCGCAATAAGAATAACAGCTGTTACAAATATGATTAGAAGATTCTTTGCTTTCCTGGTCATGGTTACCTCCGTTTAAATGGTATCAGGAGATTCGCCAATCTCACTGTTACACAATTTAGCTTTATATTATAATAGTATTATAGCTTTAAACTGTCTTGCTATCAAGGGGGTTTTGCGTTAAGATGTTAGCAGTATTAGAAAGCGGGTCGGAAGGCAGGAGGAGAAAGTATCGTGGATTTATTAGAATTGCGCAATCAGTTAGACCGGATAGATGAGCAGATCGTTCAACTGTACGAGGAGCGGATGGAGATCTGTTCGCAGGTGGCGGACTATAAGATCGAGACAGGAAAGAAGGTCCTGGATAAGACGCGGGAGGAGGAGAAGCTGCGCAAAGTCCGCAGTCTTGCGCATAATGATTTTAACGCTCATGGGGTGCAGGAACTGTTCGAGCAGATCATGTCCATGAGCCGCAAGCTGCAGTACAATAAGCTGACAGAGAATGGCGTGGGCGGCAGGCTGCCCTTTATCGGCGTGGACCGGCTGGAGACAGAGAAGGCCAGAGTGGTCTTTCAGGGGGCGGAGGGAGCTTATTCCCAGACGGCCATGACCAGATATTTTGGTGAAGACGTGGACTGCTTCCATGTGGATACCTTCCGGGACGCCATGTGCGCCATAGAAGAAGGGAACGCGGATTTTGCGGTACTGCCGATCGAGAATTCCACTGCCGGGATCGTCAGCGAGATCTATGATCTGTTGGTGGAATTTGAGAATTATATCGTAGGAGAGCAGATCATACGGATCGAACACTGTCTCCTGGGGGTTCCGGGAGCGAAGATCGACCAGATTCGGACGGTCTGTTCGCACCCGCAGTCGCTGATGCAGAGCGCCCGCTATTTAAATGCACACGAGAACTGGAAACAGATCAGTATGCAGAATAACGCTTTTGCCGCCCGCAAAGTGATCGAGGATCAGGATCCGGGGCAGGCAGCGATCGCCAGCGAACAGGCGGCGAAGATCTATGGGCTTGACATTCTGGAGCGGGGCGTGAACCAGTCGACCAACAATTCGACAAGGTTTATCATTGTCACGAATCAGAGGATTTTCTTAAAGAAGGCGGCTAAAGTGAGTCTGTGCCTGGAGGTTTCGCATGAGAGCGGTTCTCTGTACAGGATCTTGTCGCATTTTATCTACAACAATCTTAATATGTGTAAGATCGAGAGCCGGCCGATCGAGGAGAGGAACTGGGAATATCGTTTCTTTATTGATTTCGAAGGCAATCTGGCGGACGGAGCGGTCAAGAACGCGCTGCGGGGGCTTCGGGAAGAGGCGCGCAGCATGAAGATACTGGGCAACTATTAGAACGGGGGAGGTGACGAAAGATGCGGGAAGAGGAATTGATCGTATATAAGAACCTGGAAGACGGGAAGATTCTGAAGGATATGGTGTGGCTGATGGAGCATTATCGCTCCGGTGACGTGACGGCGAGGCCCCTTTTTTATGAATGTATGCATGAACTGTTGGAGCGGGCGGCAGCTCACGGTTTCTACGGTAATCTGTGGCACTGCTATCTGACGGATCTTCTGGTCAACAACGAGAACAGCTACAGCCTGGCCTGTGAGATCAGAGGAGAGGTGGAAGGCAGCATCAATCAGCTCGTGCTGCATGATATCGCCATATTCAGGGAGTTCTTCGCGTATGATCATACAGAGATGATGGAAGTGCTGAAAGTGCCGGAATTTTATTTCGTGCTTCACTATGAGAGGGCGCAGCAGGTCAGCAGGGTGTACAGCACAAGGATCAGGGACCGGATCTGTGAACTGGCGGGACAGCTGGCGCAGGCAGAGTCAGCGGCGGAGATGAAAAAGATCCTGACGGAATTTTACCGGGCCTATGGAGTGGGCACACTTGGTTTACATAAAGCATTCCGGGTGGTCCATGCGGAGGAAGGCACGAAGATCGTGCCGATCCGTAATATTTCGCATGTGCAGCTGGACGATCTGATCGGCTATGAGATTCCGAAGAAGAAGCTGCTTGAGAATACGGAGGCTTTCGTGTCAGGCAGAAAGGCGAACAACTGTCTTCTGTTCGGAGATGCGGGGACCGGGAAATCAACCAGCATCAAGGCCATCGCCAACGAATATTATGACAGGGGGCTGCGGATCATCGAGATCTACAAGCACCAGTTCCATGACTTAAACGATGTGGTCGCGCAGGTGAAAAACCGGAATTATAAATTTATCATCTATATGGATGATCTGAGTTTTGAAGAGTTTGAGACAGAGTATAAGTATCTGAAAGCCGTGATCGAAGGCGGTCTGGAGAAGAAGCCGGACAATGTGCTGATCTATGCGACTTCCAACAGAAGGCATCTGATCCGGGAGAATTTCAGCGATAAGGAGGGCAGACGGGATCAGCTGCATTCCAGTGATACGGTGCAGGAGAAACTGTCCTTAGTGTATCGGTTTGGCGTGACGATCTTTTTCTGCGGGCCGGATAAGAAGCAGTTCCAGGAGATCGTCAAGGGGCTTGCGGCGCGGCACGGCATCGCGATGGAGGAGGAGAAGCTGCTTGCAGAGGCCGGGAAATGGGAACTTGCCCACGGCGGACTCTCGGGCAGGACGGCGCAGCAGTTTATCGATCATCTGCGCGGGAAAGAAGAATAATTTTGTGCTTGCGCCAGGATTCGTGCGTTAAGGAGGAATGGAGAATTACTATGAAGACATTTGCGGCAATAGATGTGGGATCTTACGAACTGGGCATGAAGATCTTCGAGATCTCGGCGAAGAACGGTATCCGGGAGATCGATCATATCAGGCACCGGATCGATCTGGGATCGGATACCTATGCCAACGGTAAGATCAGCAACGAGAGAGTGAATGAACTCTGCCGGGTCCTGCGGGAGTACGGGGAGATCATGAAAGGTTATAAGGTGGATGATTACAAGGCCTATGGCACCAGTGCGATCCGGGAGATGGATAATACAATGATCATTTTAGATCAGATTGCACAGCGGACAGGCATCACGATTGAGTGTATCAGCAATTCGGAACAACGGTTTCTGGATTACAAATCCATTGCTTCCAGGGGAGATGCTTTTAACAAGATCATCGAGAAAGGAACGGCGATCGTAGACATTGGCGGCGGCAGCATCCAGATCTCCCTGTTTGACAAGGATACCCTGGTAACGACACAGAACCTGCGTCTGGGGGTACTGCGTCTGCAGGAACAGCTGGGCAAGCTGAATATCCGTCCCGAGCAGAACGAGAGTATGTTGGATGAGATCATCAGTTCTCAGATCGCGGTCTTTAAGAAGCTGCATCTGAAAGACCGGGTGATCGAGAATATCATCGTGGTGGATGACTATATCTCGGCAGTGGTGGGCCGGAATGTGGCAGGGTTGGAACGCAGCAGTATTGAGGCGGCGGCTATGGACAGCTTCCTTGACAGCATCAGGATCAAGACGGTGCAGGAGATCGCGCGCATTTTGGATCTGCCCGAGGAGAACGTGCCGCTGTTATTCATATCCGGCATTTTGCTCAACCGGATCGCCAAAGTAATGGATGCCAAACTGATCTGGGCTCCGGGCGTCAGCCTGTGCGACGGCATTGCCTATGAATACGGCGAGAAGAACAAGATCCTGAAGCTGGGTCATGACTTCGAGCAGGATATCATCGCCTGTGCGCAGAATATCAGTAAACGTTATATGGGCAGCAAGCGCAGGGGGGAGACGTTAGAGCAGATCGCGCTGACGATCTACGACAGTATGAAGAAGGTGCATGGCCTGGGTAAAAGGGAACGGCTTCTGCTTCGGATCGCGACGCTTCTGCATGACTGCGGAAAGTATATCAGCCTGGTCAATCTGGGAGAATGTTCTTATCACATCATCATGTCTACGGAGATCATAGGGCTGTCCCATGTAGAGCGGGAGATTGTGGCCAATGTGGTCAAGTATAACCATCTGGAGTTTGATTATTATGATCTGATGAGTCAGGACAATACGGTCAGCAGCAGGGATTACCTCACGATTGTCAAGCTTACGGCTATCCTGCGGGTGGCCAATGGACTGGACAGGAGCCATAAGCAGAAGTTTAAGAATGTAAAGACCACGCTGAAAGACGAGAAGCTGATCATTACGGTGGATTCATCCCAGGATATCACGTTGGAAAAGGGACTTCTGGCCAGAAGAGCACACTTTTTCGAGGAAGTATTCAGTGTACGTCCGGTGATCAGGCAGAAGGGCTAAAGGTATAGAAAGGACGGGGGAATTGAGATGGACTTTTCAAGAGATGAATATTATACAAACAGAGAGCTGAGCTGGCTGCTTTTTAATAAGAGAGTCTTAAGTGAGGCGAAGGACAAGAAGAACCCGCTGTTCGAGCGGCTGAAGTTCTTAAGTATCACGGCGTCCAATCTGGATGAGTTCTTTATGGTGCGGGTGGCATCCCTGAAGGATATGGTACATGCCGGTTATAAGAAGAAGGATATTGCAGGTATGACGGCGGAGGAACAGCTGTCGCGCGTAAATGAGGAGACGCATAAGCTGGTGGAACAGCAGTATTCGGTGTATAACCGTTCCCTGACGCCGCGCCTCCTGGAAGAGGGACTGCATATCATCAGGCATCATGAGGAACTGGACAAAGAGGATGCGGTCTATGTGGACCGGTATTTTGCGGATAATGTCTATCCGGTTCTTACGCCTATGGCGGTGGATTCCTCCAGGCCTTTTCCGCTGATCAGGAATAAATCTCTCAATCTGGGAGCGTTGATGAAGAAAAAGAACGGCGAGGAAGAGATAGAATTTGCCATGGTGCAGGTGCCAAGCGTCTTATCACGCATTGTCATGATCCCCGGCGGCAAGGAGCAGAAAGTCATCCTGCTGGAGGAAGTGATCGAGCGCAATATCCAGAAGCTGTTCCTCAATTATGATATTATCTGTTCCTACCCGTTCCGGATCATGCGCAACGCGGATCTGGGGATCGAGGAGGACGAGGCGGAGGATCTGCTGCAGGAGATCGAGAAGCAGCTGAAGAAGCGGAAGTGGGGTCAGGTCATCCGTCTGGAGGTGGAGGAAGGGATCGACAGGAAGCTTCTGAAGCTTGTTCAGAACGAACTGGCGATCGAGAAGGAAGATATCTACCCGATAAACGGGCCGCTGGATCTGACATTCCTTATGAAAATGTATGGCATGAAAGGGTTTGACCATCTGAAGGAGAACAGTTACTTAAAGCCGCAGCCGGTTCCGGAACTGCCGGAGGATATGGATGTGTTTGAAAAGATCAGGGAGGGAGATATCCTGATGCACCATCCCTATCAGACTTTCGAGCCGGTGGTGAGGTTTGTCAGACAGGCGGCCAAGGACCCGGATGTGCTGGCGATCAAGCAGACCCTGTACCGCGTCAGCGGTAATTCGCCGATCGTGGCGGCCTTAGAACAGGCGGCAGAGAACGGGAAGCAGGTGTCCGTTCTGGTGGAGCTGAAAGCCCGGTTTGACGAGGAGAACAATATTGTCTGGGCAAAGAAGCTTGAGAAGGCGGGATGTCATGTGATCTATGGTCTGTTGGGACTCAAGACACACAGCAAGATCACTCTGGTCGTGAGACGGGAAGAGGATGGCATACGCAGGTACGTTCATCTGGGGACGGGAAACTATAATGACTCTACGGCTAAGCTCTATACGGACGTGGGACTTTTGACCTGTTCGGAGGCCATCGGAGAGGATGCCACGGCTGTCTTCAATATGTTGTCGGGGTATTCGGAGCCCAGAAGCTGGAACAAGCTTTCCCTGGCGCCGCTCTGGCTCAAAGACCGTTTCTTACGTCTGATCGACCGGGAAAAGTCTTACGCCGAGCAGGGCAGGTCGGCTCATATCATCGCGAAGATGAATTCGCTGTGCGATAAGACGATCATAGAGGCGCTCTATGCGGCGAGCGCTTCCGGGGTGAAGATCGATCTGATTATCCGCGGGATCTGCTGCCTGAAGGTGGGCATTCCCGGTGTCAGCGAGAACATCACGGTGCGCTCTATTGTGGGGAACTATCTGGAACATGCCAGAATCTTTTATTTCCAAAATGACGGGAAACCGGAGTACTATTGTGCCAGTGCGGACTGGATGCCGCGTAATCTCGACCGGCGTGTGGAGATCCTGTTCCCGGTGGAGAAACCGCAGTTACAGGAGAAGCTGCACCATATTCTGGACAGTCAGATGCGGGACACGGTGAAAGCGTCGATCTTACAGGCTGACGGCAGTTATGAGAAACCGGATTTAAGAGGTAAGGAACTGTTTAACGCGCAGCTGCAATTCTGCCATGAGGCGAAGGCGGCGGCCAAAGCGGAGAAAGCGTTGGAAAATAAGAGGGTGTTTATTCCGGAGGTGCATCATGAGGAGCCGGAGTCAGGCAGCCTGGGGTGATCATGGAGGTTGGGATGAAATTATATCTGGCATCGGCATCGCCGAGGAGAAAGGAACTGTTAAAACAGGTAGGAATTTCTTTTAAGACCATACCCAGTATGGCAGAGGAGAAGAGCACGAAAACGGAACCGGGTGAGGTGGTGGAAGAGCTGTCTTACCGGAAGGCGGTGGACGTGTGCGGAAAGCTGACTGCAGAGGGGAAGGAAGACTTCGTCGTGATCGGAGCGGATACGGTGGTGTCCTGCTGGGGCGAGATCCTGGGCAAGCCTGCGGATAAGGAGGATGCGGCCAGGATGCTTGAGAAGCTGCAGGGAGGCAGTCATCAGGTCTATACGGGAGTAACGCTTGCCTGGAAGTACAGGAATATGTCGGCTATGTATGCCACGTTCAGCGAATGTACGGATGTGACCATGTATTCCATGTCGGCGGAAGAGATCAGGAAGTATGTGGACAGCGGGGAGCCGATGGATAAGGCCGGAGCTTATGCGATCCAGGGACTGTGCGCGGCTTATGTGCAGGGCATCTGCGGAGATTACAACAATGTTGTGGGGCTGCCTGTGGGAAGAGTCTGCCAGGAGCTTAAGAGACGCGGATTGTGGCAGTAGATACCGGAATGCCAGAAGGAAAGGAGAAAATTATGTTTGATGAGAAGGTGCTGCAGTGTTTTTTGGAGAACCAGTCACAGCTTTACCCGGAGCCGGTAGCAGAGACGCCGGAGGAGGCGGAAGCATTTCTGGAGGACTGTATGGCGGTGGTAGTGGACTCTGTCAGAGAAGTATGGGAATTTTTCGAGGAGGAAGGGATCGACACGGAGGATGCCGATGAAGACAGCATCCTGGAAGCCGATGAGGTGTTCGAGATCGGTGACGGAAGATATCTGATCGTGGAAGGCTAGCGCTGGCATGACAGGCGTCGCATTGTTTCTGCCAGACCGTCCTGATCGTTGTCGTATTGCGTGACGATGTCCGCGGCCTGTTTTACCTGGTCAGGCGCATTGCGCATGGCGATACCGCATCCTGCGGCCTGCAGCATGGAAATGTCATTTTCGGCGTCGCCGGAAGCGTAAGCATCCGACAGCGATACGCCGAAGTACCTGCAGACGAAGCGCAGTGCGTTTCCCTTGCCGGCATCCTGCCGGAAAAGCTCCAGATATTTATCGTTGGAATAGATGGTCTGTATCTTGCCTTCGGCCCACCCGGAGATTTCGAGACGGAAAGATTCCAGTCTTTCGTGATCATACAGATCGGCGGCAAGCATCTTATAGGGACCGTCAGCGAGAGCATCTGTCAGAACCGGAGAGACGACAAGCGGTACATGGATCTTTCTGCGGTAGAAGCGTATCTCTTCGTCATCTGCGGGGGAGACCACGGCATTTTCCTGATAGGTCTGGATATGTAAATGATGCCTGGCAGCCTGCTCCTGCAGATAGGAAACATAGGAAAGCGGCATCCGCTTTGCCATAATGGTGCTGCGGCTGTCACAATCATAGATCTGTGCGCCGTTATAACAGCTTAACAGAATGCCGGGCTGATCAAGCCCGGCGTTATCTTTCACTTCCAGAACGCTGTCCGTGGGACGGCCGGAGGAGAGGATAAGCTTATTGCCGGCAGCCAGAAATTCATCCAGAAAGGCTTTCGTGCCGTCGGATACCAGGCTGCTGTTATTCAGGAGTGTTCCATCCAGGTCAGTAAACAGAAGTTTCATAATGGGTAATGTTTTATCCTTCCTGTCATTTTATTCGTTCTTTGATCCGATCCAGTAACTCTTCCGGAACAAACAGTCTGCCGTAGCCGGTCCCGAGATCGAGGCCGGGCTTGTTGGCGCCGTGAAAATCGGAACCGCCGCTTAAGAGAAGGTCATACCGGTCGGCAAATCTGCGCATATCCCGTTCGTCCTGATTCGTGTAACTGCTGTAGAACGCCTCAATGCCCATAAGTCCGGCATCCTTTAAGGAGGAGATCAGCTGATCCAGTCTGTCCTGTCCCATGTGATACAGGGGAGGATGTGCCAGAATGGGAATCCCGCCTGCCTTCAGGATAAGGGCAACGGCCTGTGCCGGTGTTACCTTCTCTCTCGGGACGAAGTACTTCGTATGGTCACCCAGATATTGGGAGAAGGCATCCTGCCGGCTCTTTACATAGCCGTCTTCTAACAGGTAGGAGGCATAGTGTGCACGGGTTATGACGGCGCCGGGATTTCTTGCCTGCAGCTTATCGAAGGTGATATCAATACCGGCTGACTGCAGATTACGACACATCTTAATATTCCGGTTAACGCGGGAATTAACAAAGGCATCCAGCTGTTCCCGGAAGACGGGAGCATTGTAAGAGATATACAATCCGACGATGTGTACGTCCTTTTTTTCATATTCGGTGGAAAACTCGATTCCCGGCACGACTTCGACAAAAGGCCGGCCGGCGGCAGCCAGCGCGTCGGCATGTGAGACGGCTTCTTCCAGTCCGTCGATGGTGTCGTGGTCGGTCAGTGCGACTGCGCGTAATCCTTTGTGTATGGCATAATCTACCAGTTCTTCGGGAGTGTAGCTGCCGTCAGATCTGTTGGAATGGGTATGCAGGTCTATTGGTCTCATATCAGTCGTCTTCCTCGTCATTGGCAGTGCTTGTATATACGGTTCGCTTTCTCGCCATCTCGTCACTGGCAAGATACTCGTCGTAGGTAGTGATCTTGTCGATCAGGGTGCCGTCCGGCAGGATCTCCATGATGCGGTTGGCAGTGGTCTGTACGACCTGATGGTCATGACAGGAGAAAAGCTCCACACCCTTGAACTTCTTCATCCCTTCGTTCAGAGCCGTGATGGATTCCATGTCCAGATGATTGGTAGGCTCGTCGAAGATCAGGCAGTTGGATCCGCTGATCATCATCTTGGAAAGCAGGCAGCGCACCTTCTCTCCTCCGGAGAGTACCTTTACTTTCTTCACGCCGTCATCTCCTGCAAAAAGCATCCGCCCCAGGAATCCGCGGACATAAGTCACATCCTTGACTGCAGAATAGCCCATCAGCCATTCCGTGATCGTATAGTCATTGTCAAATTCTTCGGTGCTGTCCTTCGGGAAATAGGCCTGGGAAGTGGTAACCCCCCATTTATAGTTGCCCTCGTCGGGTTCCATCTCTCCCATCAGGATCTTAAACAGGGTTGTCTTCGCCAGTTCATTTCCGCCCACGAAAGCGATCTTGTCATCATGGCCGACGATAAAGGAAATATTGTCCAGTACTTTCTCCCCGTTGACGGTCTTACTGAGGTTTTCTACCGTGAGTACCTCATTGCCGATCTCGCGTTCCGGTCTGAAGTCAATATAAGGATATTTCCTGCTGGAAGGACGTATGTCGTCAAGCTCGATCTTTTCCAGGGCACGCTTCCTGGAAGTAGCCTGTTTGGATTTGGAAGCATTGGCGGAGAAACGGGAGATGAACTCCTGCAGCTCCTTGATCTGCTCCTCCTTCTTCTTATTGGCTTCCTTGCGCTGTTTGATGATCAGCTGACTGGATTCATACCAGAAATCATAGTTGCCGGCATAGAGTTGAATCTTGCCATAGTCAATGTCCGCGATATGGGTGCAGACTTTATTCAGGAAATAACGGTCATGGGAGACCGCGATCACCGTATTGTCGAAATTGATCAGAAATTCTTCCAGCCAGGCAATGGCATCCAGATCCAGGTGGTTGGTGGGCTCGTCCAGAAGCAGGATATCGGGATTGCCAAAAAGCGCCTTGGCCAGCAGAACCTTGACCTTCTCGTTACCGTTTAAGTCGGCCATCAGGCTATAGTGCAGGTCGGTACTGATGCCCAGGCCGTTTAGAAGCATGGCGGCATTGGAATCTGCATCCCAGCCATCCATCTCGGCAAATTCCGCTTCCAGTTCGCTGGCACGGATACCGTCCTCATCGGAGAAATCTTCCTTGGCATAGATGGCGTCCTTCTCCTTCATGATCTGATAGAGCCTTTCATTTCCCATAATGACGGTGTCCATGACCGGATAGGCGTCATATTTGAAATGATCCTGTTCCAGAACGGAGAGACGCTGTCCGGGCGTGATAGTTACATCGCCGTTTGTGGTCTCCAGTGCACCGGAGAGAATCTTAAGGAAGGTGGACTTGCCGGCACCGTTGGCGCCGATCAGGCCGTAGCAGTTCCCCTCCGTGAATTTGATATTTACGTCTTCAAAGAGCGCTTTCTTGCCTACGCGCAGTGTTACGTTGTTTGCTTGAATCATGTTAAACCCTCTGTTTCTCTGTGTTTGTTGTGTTTGATGCAGTCCTTTCTATTATACACAAACAGCTTGAAGTTTCAAGAAAAAAACGCGGTTTGCCCGTTTTTATTTTGTAGCTCTTTTTTATGAGCCGCTTTTCGTAATCTACTGTACATTTGATGCCGTTTCTACTATAATAAATACCGGTATGCGGGGGATGGAAGTTTTACGCATTCAGAGATATCGCAGATACAGCCGGTAATATCCGCATGGCGGTAAAATGCAAGGCGTATCAGACAAATAGATCGACGGAAGGCCAGGATCTAAAGAGATTCCGGTAAGGAGGTACAGAAGATGGCGAAGAATTTTGGAAAAGTGTTGAAAGGCGTTTTATGTCCGGGGATATTGTATCTGCTGGCGGTGACGCCGCGTGTGGTGAACCGGCCGGACGGGGGGATCTTTCGGCACAAATATTTTGCCCACAGAGGGCTGCACGACAATTCCGGGGATGCGCCGGAAAATTCCATGGCGGCTTTTCGCAGGGCGGTGGAGGCCGGATACGGTATCGAACTGGATGTGCAGATGACGAAGGATGCTATTCCGGTCATCTTTCACGACGGGACGATGGAGCGTATGTGCGGCGTAAAAGCAAAGATCGACGACTACACCTATGATCAGTTGCAGCAGTTTAAGCTGGCGGATTCAGATCAGAGTATCCCGAAGCTGGAGGACATGCTTGCGCTGGTAGACGGAAGGGTGCCGCTTATTGTGGAGATCAAGTCGGAGACGAGGGACGTCTCCTTCTGTGAGGTGATCGACCGGATGCTGCGGGCTTACCGGGGACAATACTGCATCGAATCCTTCAATCCGCTGGTGCTGTTGTGGTACCGCAGATATCACAACAGTGTGGTCAGAGGGCAGCTGGCGTCGAATTTCCGCCTGGATGGCGGGCATACGAGTCCGCTTTACTTTTTCATGACGCATCTTTTGCTGAATATCTTCACGGCGCCGGACTTTATTGCCTACAATCACCAGTTTGAAGAAGAGCCGGGGCGGCGCATCTGCAGAGGACTTTACAGGCATCCGGCGGTGGCCTGGACGATCCGCAGCGCGGAGGAACTGGAAAAAATGCGCGGAAAATTCGATGTTTTTATCTTTGAGAACTTTTTACCATAAATTTTGTGCAGAACTACAAAAAACGGATGCTAAATTTCCAATTATATGGTAAAATAATGAAAGGGCACGCAGACGTGCTTCTCTGCTAGTCAGATCAGGAACGATAAAGGAAGAATCCGGCCGTCAGCAGGATTGTTTTTTGCGGTTCCTGAGTAGTATTTAAGAAAAGAGAGGGAAAAAGTTATGGCAAAATGGGTGTACTTATTTGAAGAGGGCAATGCCGACATGCGTAATCTTCTCGGCGGTAAGGGGGCGAACCTTGCTGAGATGACGAATTTAGGATTGCCGATCCCCCAGGGATTTACAGTAACGACAGAGGCTTGTACCGACTATTACAACAGCGGCAGGCAGATCACGGACGAGATCAAAGGACAGATCTTTGATGCGCTTGCTAACCTGGAGGAGAAGCAGGGGAAGAAATTCGGCGATACCGAGAATCCGCTTCTTGTTTCGGTGCGTTCCGGTGCGCGGGCTTCCATGCCTGGTATGATGGACACGATCCTGAATCTTGGTCTTACGGATGTGGCAGTAGAAGGATTTGCGAAGAAGACAGGCAATCCCAGATTTGCTTATGACTCCTACAGAAGATTCATTCAGATGTTCTCCGACGTGGTCATGGAGATTCCGAAGTCTTATTTCGAGAGGATTCTGGACGAGATCAAGGAAGCGAAGGGCATTAAGTTTGACACAGAGCTGACGGCAGAGGATCTGAAAGAGATCATTGTCAGATTCAAGAATATCTATAAAGAGAACAAGGGCGAGGAATTCCCGCAGGAGCCGAAGGTACAGCTGATGGAAGCCGTGAAGGCCGTGTTCCGTTCCTGGGACAATGAGAGAGCGATCGTATACCGCCGCATGAACGATATTCCGGGTGACTGGGGTACAGCAGTCAATGTACAGGCCATGGTATTCGGTAACATGGGCGATACGTCCGGCACAGGCGTTGCTTTTACAAGGAATCCTTCCACTGGCGCGAAGGGTATTTACGGCGAGTATCTGATCAACGCGCAGGGTGAAGATGTGGTAGCAGGTATTCGTACACCCCAGCCTATTACCAAACTGGAAGAGGATCTGCCGGAGTGCTTCAGGCAGTTTATGGAGATCGCTAATAAATTAGAGAATCATTACCGCGACATGCAGGATATGGAGTTTACCATCGAGGACGGCAAGCTGTTCTTCCTGCAGACACGTAACGGTAAGAGGACGGCTCCCGCAGCGATCCAGATCGCATGTGACCTGGTGGACGAGGGCATGATCACACCGGAAGAAGCGGTTCTGCGTATTGAGGCGAAGTCCTTAGATCAGTTACTGCATCCGACTTTCGATGACGCGGCGTTGAAAGCAGGTCAGGTGATCGGACAGGCGCTCCCGGCATCTCCGGGTGCGGCAGCAGGTAAGGTATACTTTACCGCAGAGGAGGCGAAAGCAGCCCATGAAAAAGGCGAGAGAGTCATTCTCGTCCGCCTGGAGACTTCTCCGGAGGACATCGAGGGTATGCACGCGGCAGAAGGTATCCTGACCGTCCGCGGCGGTATGACCTCTCACGCAGCAGTGGTAGCCCGCGGCATGGGTACGGCATGTGTATCCGGATGCGGCGACATTGCGATCAATGAGGAAGACAAGGTATTTGCACTGGGTGGAGAAGAGTTCCATGAGGGAGACTATATTTCCCTGGACGGTTCCACCGGTAAGATCTATAAAGGCGATATCAAGACGGTAGAGGCATCCGTGAGCGGCAACTTCGGCCGGATCATGGAGTGGGCGGACAAGTACCGTAAGCTGAAAGTACGCACCAATGCAGACACACCGGCAGATGCAGCCAATGCGGTCAAGTACGGTGCAGAAGGCATCGGCCTGTGCCGTACCGAGCATATGTTCTTCGAGCCCGACAGGATCCCGAAGATCCGTCAGATGATCCTGGCAAGGACCGTAGAGCAGAGAGAGAAGGCGCTGAATGCGCTGATCCCGTTCCAGAAGGGAGACTTCAAGGCGTTGTACGAGGTGATGGAAGGCAGACCGGTAACGATCCGTTTCTTAGATCCGCCACTCCATGAGTTCGTGCCGACAGATCAGGGCGATATCGACGATCTGGCAGTGGAGATGATGATGACAGCTGAGGAAGTGCAGGAGATCTGCGATTCCCTGCATGAATTCAATCCGATGATGGGTCATCGCGGATGCCGTCTGGCGGTTACCTATCCGGAGATCGCCAAGATGCAGACAAGAGCCGTTATGGAGGCAGCCATCGAAGTGAAGAATGAGAAGGGCTATGATATCGTGCCTGAGATCATGATTCCGCTTGTTGGAGAGAAGAAGGAGCTTAAGTTTGTCAAGGATGTAGTGGTGGAAGTGGCGGAAGCCGTGAAGAAAGAGAAAAATTCCGACATTAAATATCATGTGGGGACGATGATCGAGATTCCGAGAGCGGCGCTTCTGGCAAATGAGATTGCGGAGGAGGCAGAATTCTTCTCCTTCGGTACGAATGATCTGACCCAGATGACCTTCGGCTTCTCCCGTGACGACGCGGGTAAGTTCCTGGGTGATTACTATAAGAATAAGATCTATGAGTCAGACCCTTTCGCAAGACTAGATCAGAGCGGCGTAGGCCAGCTGGTACAGATGGCGGCAGAGAAAGGCCGCGCGACCAGACCGGATATCAAGCTGGGTATCTGCGGCGAGCACGGCGGTGATCCGTCTTCCGTGGAGTTCTGCCATAAGATTGGGTTGACGTATGTGTCCTGCTCACCGTTCAGGGTGCCGATTGCGAGACTGGCGGCAGCGCAGGCGGCAATTCAGAAATAATGCCATAGGATTTTCGTTTGTCGTAGGGCATTGAAATTTATTCTATACAAGGGCAAAAATAATTATTCCACGACATAGAAAAATAAGACCTTGCATCACAGGATGCGGGGTCTTATTTTTGTCTGACGACTATCCTTTCCCTCGCATAAATACAGGATTTGTGGAACGTACTGCATAGAAATCACCATGGAGTAGGGGCAGCCGAAGCGCTAGCGG
>CANOCU010000083.1 GCA_947564645.1 uncultured Lachnospiraceae bacterium | reverse complement strand
TGAAAATCGATGTGCATACTGTAACATGCATGATAGTTGGGTGATGCCACTGCCATTTCAAATAGATCATTTTATTCCAAGATCGAAATTTGAGAAAGCAGACAGAATGGATTTGGATAATGATTATCGTAATCTTATGTATTCATGTCCGGTTTGTAATCGCCTTAAAAGCAATGCATTCGAAGGAGAGATTCCACAGGATGCGATCATAAATCCTTGCTTTTACAATCCGGTAGATATCGATTATAACACTGTTTTTACCAGAGATGATAAGGGAAGGATCTGCTCGGTTGATGAATTGGGCAAAGAAATGATCAAGCGTTTGCAGTTATATCGTCCTACGAAACAAATAGCCTGGTTTTTGGATGAATTGAAACAGGTATATGATGAAATTGAGCATAAGATTGCAACGGAATCAAATTTGGAGAAAAGATCGAAACTGGAACATGCGCATGATAAAATTGGAAATGTGTTGTTTAGGAGTCACCGATTTTTTGTACATAGTTATATAACTGAAAAGGCGGTAAAAGATAAAAGGCGAGGAAAGTGAGTTGTCGGCAGCGGATCGTAAATCCACTGCCGGTCTTGTTGCTTACACGGAAATCCCGACTTCCTGAAACCGCCTGATCACATAATCCAGGCTTTTCAGATATTCCTCATCGCTGTCCAGATGCTCGATGATCACTGGCATGTCCGGATCCAGATGCTCGATCAACTGCGCGTATTTCTCCAGCGCAAGGTCGCCCTTCTCGCAGGCCGTCTCCTGCAGCTGCAGGGTAAAAGCCTGTGAGAGATGTACGTTCTTCAGATGGCAGCTCTTAATATGTGCTCCCAGTTTGTCAAAGCATTCTTCCATAAATTCCTCATGACAGAAGTATCTTTCTGCGGATGTGATCCAGTTAAATACGTCCATGTGAACGGCAAAACGCTCCCGATCAACATCACGGATCATTCTGAGATACTCATCCGGCCCCAGGGGATACATCCAGGGCATGGGTTCTATGGTATAGAAAGTGTTCTGAGGGTTCACGTCGTCGATGATTTCCTGAATGCTTGCGATCATATCCTGCCAGGTCTCTTCGGTCATATTCTCCCGGTAGGGACCGTCCCATCTGGAGCCCTTGGAGCCGGAGACGTTGACGCAGCACCGGGCATGAAGCCGGTCGGCAAGGCGCAGCTGCTCTTTACAGCGAAGCAGGGCAGCCTGTCTTGTCTCCGGATCGGGGGAAATGGGATTGCACCATGCGCCCACCTCCGCAATCATAAGATCGTGCGCCTGCGCCGCCTTGACGTACCTTTCCAGGAGCGCCGTTTCGCAGGTGTAGTCTACGGGGAAATTCACGGCGCGGCATCCGAGCATGGATAGCCGTTTGGCCCATTCTTCCGGGGTCTGGTGTGTGAGGGAACTCGATAGTCCTAGTCGCATAAAGATTCTCCTTTCTATTAAACTGATTATACAACGAAAAATGTATAATCAGTAGGCTCTATAGATATTTTTTTACTTATTTCTCCACATTTTTCCATGCCGAAGCGTTTTATGCTGAGAATACAAGCGATTCAACCTTTACATTTGCAGCAGAAACATGGAGACTGGCATGGATCTGTGATATAATTACAGTGAACGGTAAATGCAATGGCAAGGAGCAGATCACAAATCATAGTGAAGCTTCATACAATTAAAACAATAGTTTGATAACTGGAAAGACGATACTATATGGCTAAAGATTTATATCAGAATACAAAAGAAAGTGAGAAGAAAGATTCCAAGGAAAGAAGGCGGCGGAACAAAAAAAGAAAGAATGGCATCATTGGTCTGGCTTTACTTGGCTTGATGCTTGCGGCTTGTGGTGCCCCGTCAGAAGGGGTAGAAGAGAATCCTGACAGATTGGAAGATTTTGACAGCGGGAATGATTTCGATACGGGGAAACTTTCTGGAAAGGGTGATATTAAAGAAGAACCGAAAGCGTGGCCTAAGGAGCATGGCAGCTGTGGGGTGCAGGAGCTTGGCGGTTATCTGCATGAATATAATTGTGCCAGTCCTTATGCCAGCGCGGAAATTGCGATAACGGATTATGAGGGAGAAAAACTGGAAACCGAATGGAATGCGCCGTCAGCATTTCGGTTTTCGGGAGAAGCGGATGTGACATGGCGGTATTACAATTCGCTTACGGAAATGGAGGTAGAGCTGAAAGAAGCGGGCAGGCAGGAAAGGGATGCGAAAGCGCTTCATTTTCTGTACTATACTTTTCCCATGACAAAGAATGATCACGCTCTCGACCTATACTACACTCTGCAAGAGAAATTTGATGCGAAGGAACATCCACTGACTGCATGGAGCGCAGACAACGGGAAGCTGTTTTACTATATGCAGGAAACGCTGGAAGAGAAGGACGGCTATGAGCTTGCTTATCTGAACAGCCGGAATTCAAGGGTCAATCTATATATGAAGGATCGAACGGCATATGGGCTTACCCTGGTAAATGCGCCGTCGGAAGGGGATGACGAAACCCTGGAGTATGTGTTTGAGGATCTTTTCCAGCGCTATGGCGATCGGGGCAGCGGCTGGGGACTGGATGAGGAAAGTCTGTATTGGATCGATCATGATGAGCGGCTGACCGAGTTGGAGGATCCGAAGCGCAGCTTTCTGGAAATACGTGGCATTGACGAGAATTGGGTGTCTGCCGGAGACGAGGGGATCATGCGGTATTTCGGCCTGCTTGTGGAGGCTGATTACGAGCTGCCGCTTACGGAGGACGGCAGGATGCTTTCCCTGCACTTTTCACTTGCGGAGGATGATGAGGAGGAAGGTCTTTCCTTTTCTGATTATATCTATGATTTTAGGAAGGATTATTTTATTTCCGTCGCCAGATCTTTGACAGAAGGCGAAGATGAGACTTCCACTGACGAAAAAGAAATGTCTTACTATCTCCTGAACGGTTTTTGCATGGACGAACCTTACGATATGACAGTAACGGATCTTGAGACCGGCGAAGTGCTGCAGGAGCAGAGGATTTCCATGAGTATTGAACTGCCGGATACGATCACTTATCCGGACTTAAACGGTGACGGTTATGCTGATATGCGGGTCGGCGCGCCGGTTCATGGAAGCGGCGCAAAAGCGGTGGAGGAAGATTATACGCCGCCCTCTTATCTTCTCTGGGATCCCCAGGCAGAACAGTTTGTGCACAAGACGGAAAAAGAGGTGGCAAACAGCAGACGGGCGGTGGCAAACGGCTTAACGGAGGAAGAGCAGGAGGAAAAGACCAAGCGGGAAAGGCCGGATCTCTTTGCGCCGGTTCGTGAGCTGCCGGAATGGGCCGAGCCGGAGGACTATATCAAACTCACAGGCGACAGCATGCAGGAATACGAGGTGCAGGCGGGAGACAGCCTTTGGCGTATCAGTGAACGTTTTTACGGAACCGGATACGAGTGGACGGCAATCGAAAGGGGAGGGGATGCGCCGAAAGACCCGAATGTCCTGTTGCCAGGCGAGACGTTATTTATGCCGGAGATTTTTTATATCCGCAAAGACCCGTATTCCAGGGGCGGTTTGCGCTCCGAGGGGAGCTTTCAGATTGAACAGCCGGACGGGTTTTCCTATTATTTTCTGAATGGTGATGTCACTTATATGTCCTGGGAGGAGGAGAATCAGATCCACAGTCTGCCGGTAACGAATCCTGTGGAGGAAAATCCATTTCAGGAACCGGAGGATTGGGAAGAGTTTCAGACGGAGGTGATACGGTGCAGCAAGGAACTTTGTCCGGGGCGCGTGTCGAACCTTACTTTTGAAAAGAGTCATACGGAGGACGGATACGATTTGTACGGATATTCCTTCGAGTATGATACGAGGCAGGAAATTGTGGAGTATGTGGATTTCTTTAAGTTTGGCAAAGCCAATATGTCGGAAGTGATCGGTGTGCGCGAACAGGAGCCGAATAATGTGTTGGTAAATACCGTTCGCTATATGGCGGCCAGCTTTACCGATTACGGCGGCAAGCCGGGTATGGGCTGGGGCGATGGCGCGGCCCCCAATGTAGGCGCGGATCAGTGGGAGTACCCTTACCTTCACAATCTGTTTGAGGCGGCCAGAGAGCAGTTTGATCATTCCGGTGATTCCATGGAAGAAGCAGACTGGTAAAGTTCATAGCACGGATTCGCCTGCGGCTGAAGTGTCAGTACTATCCGAAGATATAATATTATCATATGAAATCGCTTGGAAAAGAAGCGGGTACTTATATCAGAGTGTCCGGAACGTCCAGACCTGCTGATGAAGCTGTCTTAAAAGACCTGGAATTGCAGGGAATGCATCGTTCTTTTGATGAGATGGTGTGTGTAGAGCATAAATATGATGCCGGCAAGGCAGAACAGCTGTGTGCCGCGATCAAAAGATATATGGTGGAAGCTGCCACAACGAAAAGTGAGAAGGAGAAGGTCAGGGATATTACGGTACAGAATTTGATTAACTGGGGTGTGGTCAAAAATATGGATGGGGCATTGCTGCCGACGAATGCGTTTGTATTGTTGACTGATCATGTATTTCCATTTGCCAAAATTCAGTGTGCCTTATTTAAGGGAACGGAGAGAGTTGTTTTTATTGATAAGAGGGATTTTGAGGGACCGCTTTATGAGCAGATTGAGGAAGCTTATGAATTTGTATTGAAGCATATTAATCTGGGAGCGGAAATAAAGGGTCTTGTCAGAAATGAAGCTTTTGAATTACCGACAGAGGCAATCAGAGAGGCGATTGTAAATGCCACAACGCACAGGAATTTTTTGGACAGGGCGTGTGTACAGGTTGTAGTATATGATGACAGAGTAGAGGTGACATCTCCGGGAATGCTCTATGGAGGTCTGACGATAGAGCAGATTAAGGAAGGCGGTTCGAAAATTCGCAATCGCTGTATTGCGGAAGTGTTTAGCAGAATGAGGATCATCGAAAGCTGGGGAACCGGTATTAAGAGAATGTTTAGTTCCTGCAGAGAATATGGGATCCGGGAACCGGAATTACTGGAGATTGGTGACAGCTTCAGGGTAAATCTATACAGACCATCTTATAATAATAGCGAGGCTCAAAGTTCGCCAAAAGTTCGCCAAAAAGTTCGCCAAACAGTTCGTCAAATGATATAAATGCAACGCAGCAAAAGATAGTGGAGCTGATTCGGAAAGATTCGAAAATAACGCAGGCAAAAATGGCGGAAACAATAAAGATTTCAAGGAGAGCTGTACAGAAAAATATAAAAGAGTTGGTGGATCAGGATATTATAGTTCATGAAGGTTCAACCAGAAAAGGCTATTGGAAAATAAAAGAATGAGATGAGAAAGAAACAATGGAAATAGAGCCTTAACACTTTGCCTATAATATGGTAAAGTACTATAGAGCAATCGTATCTATCGGAAAATAAGTGATTAAAGAGAGGAAACAGCAATGGAACAGAAGATCCCATACAAAATTTATCTGGAAGAACAGGAAATGCCGGAACAGTGGTATAATGTCCGCGCGGATATGAAGAAGAAACCGGCGCCGATCTTAAACCCGGAGACACTGCAGCCGATCACGGTGGACGAGCTCTCAGGCATCTTTTGCAAGGAACTTGCGAAGCAAGAACTGGATGATGAGACGGCTTATTTCGATATTCCCACAGAGATCCGTGACTTCTATAAGATGTACCGTCCGTCGCCGCTTGTGCGGGCATATTGCCTGGAAGAAAAGCTGGAGACGCCGGCGCGTATTTATTATAAATTCGAGGGTAATAATACATCGGGAAGCCACAAGCTGAATTCTGCGATCGCGCAGGCTTACTATGCGAAGCAGCAGGGGCTTAAGGGCGTTACCACGGAGACCGGTGCAGGACAGTGGGGGACGGCGCTCTCCATGGCGTGCTCTTACTTCGGATTGGATTGTCAGGTTTATATGGTGAAGTGCTCTTACGAGCAGAAGCCTTTCCGCCGGGAGGTGATGCGCACTTATGGCGCGAAAGTAACGCCGTCCCCGTCTATGGAGACGAATGTCGGGCGCAGGATCAACGAGGAGTTCCCGGGGACCACAGGAAGCCTGGGCTGTGCGATCTCGGAGGCGGTGGAAGCGGCCACCAGCCAGGAGGGATACCGCTATGTGTTGGGCTCCGTGCTTTCGCAGGTGCTGCTGCATCAGTCGATCATCGGCCTGGAGACGAAGGCTGCGCTTGACAAATATGGGATTAAGGCGGATACGATCATCGGCTGTGCCGGCGGCGGATCCAATCTGGGCGGCCTGATCTCTCCTTTTGCGGGGGAAATCTTAAGAGGCGAGGCAAAATATAAGATCATCGCGGTGGAGCCGGCCTCCTGTCCGAGCCTGACAAGGGGTGTCTACGCATATGATTTCTGTGATACGGGTAAGGTATGTCCGCTGTCGAAGATGTATACGCTGGGAAGCGGTTTCATTCCTTCGGCCAGTCATGCAGGCGGGCTTCGCTACCATGGTATGAGTTCCGTGGTCTCCGAGCTGTATGATCAGGGACTTCTGGAGGCGAGAAGCGTGGCGCAGACGGAAGTGTTCCAGGCGGCACAGACTTTTGCGAGAGTGGAAGGGATCCTGCCTGCGCCGGAGAGCAGCCATGCGATCAAGGTAGCCATCGATGAGGCGATGAAGTGCAAGGAGACCGGCGAGGAGAAGAACATCGTATTCGGATTGACCGGCACGGGCTACTTCGATATGGTCGCTTATCAGAGATATAATGACGGTGAGATGGAGGATTATGTTCCCACGGACGCGGAACTGGAGAAGGCGATCGCGAAACTGCCGAAGGTGGAAAGATAATGGAAATAGAAAACAGGAGGACATATCATGTTACAGACAGGAACAAAGGCGCCGGCGTTTTCCCTGCCGGACCAGAACGGACAGATACACACATTGGAAGAGTATAAGGGTAAGAAGGTCATTCTCTATTTTTATCCGAAGGATAATACGCCGGGCTGTACGAAGCAGGCGTGTAATTTCGGTCAGCTGTATCCGCAGTTCCAGGAAAAGGGTGCGGTGGTGTTGGGCGTGAGCAAGGACAGTGTGGCCTCCCACAAGAAGTTCGAGGAGAAATATGGCCTGCCGTTCACGCTCCTTGCGGATCCGGAGCTTTCCTGTATCCAGGCCTATGATGTGTGGCAGGAAAAGAAGAACTACGGCAAGGTCAGCATGGGCGTCGTGCGCACGACATATCTGATCGATGAGGAAGGCATGATCGTGAAAGCCTTCGGCAATGTAAAGGCCGAGCAGAATCCGGCGCAGATGCTGGGTGAGTTGGAAGAGACGTAAAAATTCAGGCCGATGCTGACAGTATGCTGGCTTACAGATTTGCAGGCCGGGAAAGAGAGGCACAAATACAAATTCCATGATGGCAGAGCGAAATCTGACATTTCGCTCGCATTCCTCAGCGTGAAACGCTTCGGAATGGAGGGAAAGATGAGGATTATTATCTCACCGGCGAAAAAAATGAATGTGGATACGGATTCTTTTGCAGTGGACGGGCTGCCGGAGTTTCTTACGGAAACAAAGGCGCTCATGGCGGCAATGCAGGCATTGTCCTTTGCGGAAGCCAAGGCGCTGTGGAAATGTAACGATAAGCTGGCGGAGTTGAATTATCAGCGTTTCCGGAATATGAATCTGGAGCGGGGACTGACGCCGGCGGTGATGTCTTACGAAGGCTTGCAGTATCAATATATGGCGCCGGGTGTGCTTACGGCGGAGGCGCTTTCCTGTTTGTCGAAACGTCTCCGCATTCTTTCGGGATTCTATGGCCTGCTTAAGCCGTTTGACGGCGTTGTGCCTTACCGTCTGGAGATGCAGGCGCAGCTGGCGGTGGGTACATACAGAGATTTATATGCGTTTTGGGGCGCACGGCTTTATCAAAGTCTGACCAAAGAGGATCGGGTGATCATCAATCTGGCTTCCCGGGAATATTCGCAGTGTATCGAGAAATACATAACGCCGGAAGATGAGTTTATCACTGTGGAGTTCGGAGAATTGGCTGACGGGAAGGTAAAGCAGAAGGGCACGCTGGCCAAGATGGCACGGGGCGAAATGGTGCGATTTCTGGCGGAAAACAATATTGACCGGCCGGAAGGCATGAAGGAGTTTCATGCCCTGGGCTTTTCCTATTGCAGCGATTTATCCGATACGAAGAAATATGTGTTTTTGAAACGGGAGGGAACCGCCGGATGACCACAAGACAGGAAGTGTTGGCATATTGTATGACGTTTCAGGGAGCATATCAGGATGCACCTTTTCATGATGATAACTGGCAGCTGGCCCGGTATCGGGGCAACAGAAAGGCTTTCGCGTGGACTTATGAGCGAGATGGCAGGATATGGGTCAACGTGAAGGTGGATCCGCAGTGGAGGGATTTCTGGCGGGAGGCATACGAGTCTGTTATCCCCGGATGGCATCAGAATAAAGAACACTGGAATACGGTCATTCTGGACGGCTCTGTGCCAGAGGAAGAGATCAAAAGAATGATTGCGGAGAGCTATGACTTGATCGTTGGCAGAAAGAAATGAGCCCGTCTTCGGAAATTGATAGAGGAGGATAATATGAACTTTGGTTTTTCTTATATGGGATTGCTTTATCTGTTGATGCTGTTCGTTCCGAATATACTCTGGGCTAAGCATAAGCCCGTTGATTACGATAAATATGTGGTGCAGGAGAACAGGATCCTGGCAGTGTTTGAGCGGATTGGTGAGGCGCTTGTCTGTACGGTGGCGCTGATCTTTTCGGACTTTAATATCGGCAGTATCCGTCCCTGGTCGTTGGTGCTCACGGCGTCTTTTGCCCTGTTGATTCTGTATGAAATCTACTGGATCCGGTATTTCAGGAGTGAAAAGAGGATGCAGGATTTCTACAGCAGTCTGTGGGGTATCCCGTTAGCCGGGGCGACGCTGCCGGTGGCGGCTTTTTTTCTGTTGGGGATTTACGGGAGGAATCCGCTGCTGATCATGGCCGTTGTGATATTGGGAATCGGCCATATCGGAATCCATGCCGGACATGCGCGGGAGATCAGGCAGTAAAGGTAAAGAGAAGATCGGCCAGGAAATGCCGGCGCAGAGATACTGACACAGGCGGCACTGCATGAATGCGCTAAAAGGGCCACCATAAGGGGAACAAACATGGCAGCAAAGATCCTGATCATAGAAGACGAGGCGGTGATCCGCCGGGAACTGAAGATCCTGTTGGAAAATGCGATGTATGAGGCGGTGGCATTGGCCGAGTTTCAACATATCATGCTGCAGGTGAGGGAGCAGTCGCCGGATCTGATCCTGCTTGACATCAATTTGCCGGAATGTTCCGGATTCGATCTGTGTACGCAGATACGGGAAGAGACGGACGTGCCGGTGATCTTCCTGACGAGCCGTACGGATTCCATGGATGAGCTGAACGGGATCTTAAGAGGCGGGGACGATTATATTACGAAGCCCTATCAGGCGCCGGTACTGCTGGCACGGATCGGGGCGGTGTTAAAGCGGACCGGAGGCGGGCAAAAGAAGCAGACGGACGTTACGAAGTTTGTGTGCAGCGGCGTGGAGCTTGACGTTGCCGGATGTATGCTGACATGTCAGGATAAACAGGCGGAACTTACCAAGGCGGAGATGAAGATACTGTATCAGCTTTTCCGGCATCCCGGGGAATATATCTCCCGCATGGATCTGATCGAGTATTTATGGGAGAATAAGATCTTTATAGATGACAATACGCTGAGCGTTCATGTGGCCAGGATCCGGGAGAAACTGAAGGCGATCGGTGTGGAGGAACTGATCGTGACAAAGAGGGGGATTGGATACCGGGTATGAGGATGAGCGCGCTTGCATTTTTGAAGGACAGGGTTCTGCTCATAGTGTTTCATCTGGCCTGTATGGGGATGCTCAGCGCATTTTTACGGCTGACGGGATACGGCGGCGCGGATCTGACCATCATTCTGATCTTCTGGGCGATCATCTTATGTGCCTGGCTGACGGTTACCTATATGGGGCGGAAAAGATACTTTGAGGAGAGCAGGAAGATTCTGGATCAGGTGGATGAGCGGTATCTGCTGGGAGAACTGCTGCCGGCATCTGCAGGACTGGAAGACCGGCTGTACCGGGATATGATACGGCAGTCGAATAAGTCTGTGATCGAGCGGATCCGCCGGATTGAAACTTCGGAAAAGGAGTACAGGGAGTATATAGAGAACTGGGTGCATGAGGTGAAAGCGCCGATCACGGGCATTTCGCTGTTGTGTGAAAACGGGAGGAAGCCGGAACCGGCCATGGCTGCGGCACCGGAGGCACGGGAGATCCTGAGAGACATCAGCGTGGAGAACCAGAAGATCGAGAACTATGTGGATATGGCGCTCTACTATGCCAGATCGGAGAATGTCTACAAGGATTTTGTCATCCGTAAGACGAATTTGCAAAAGATCGTCGAGGAGATCCTGGAAAAGAACAGGCTGCTGTTGATCGGGAACGGGGTGCGTGCGCAGGTGGATTGCCCGGATCCGGTGTACACGGACGGAAAGTGGATCGCTTTTATCGTAAACCAGCTGTTCTTAAACTGTGTGAAGTACCGCAGCGCCCAGCCGGTCTTCCTGGTGCGGACGAAACGGGAGAAAGACGGCGTATGCCTGACGGTGGAGGATAACGGTGTGGGAATCCGCAGCGAGGAACTTTCCCGCATTTTTGAAAAAGGATTTACAGGCAGCAACGGCCGTGACCATGAGCGGGCCACCGGCATGGGACTGTATCTGTGCCGCAGGCTGTGCGAAAAGCTGGGAGTGGGGCTATTGGCCGAGTCGGAATATGGCAGGGGAACGAGGATGACGCTGCAGTTTCCGATCAGCACTTATATAGACAGGGAACAGGAGGATTGAGGTTATCTTTCGAAAAAGTAAGATAACTTCAATCTTTTTCTATAGGAAGGAAACGTGAGAATGCTAAACTATTGTTAAGCCGGATGCAGCAGGCAGGGTGCGCCTGTGGAACGGTGTGATTTTAGTTGGGCGCGGGCGGTTTGTGCCGTGGACAGACTGCTGAAAGGAGTGAACGAAAAATGAGCGGTTATATCCGTATCTGTGAGGTCGAGAAATATTATGGGAATGCGAATAACGTGACGAAGGCCATAGACCGTGTCAGCTTTGAGGTGGACAGGGGCGAGTTTGTAGGCGTCATGGGGCCGTCCGGCTCGGGAAAGACGACGCTCTTAAATCTGTTGGCGACCATAGACCGGGTGACGGCAGGCCATATTTATTACGGGGATACGGATATTACCGAGTTGTCCGAGGATGCGCTGTCGGAATTTCGTAAGGACAATCTGGGATTTGTGTTCCAGGATTACAATCTCCTGGACACGCTGACAATCGAAGAAAATATCGTGCTTGCGCTGACACTGCAGGCAAAATCGAGGGAGGAGATCGTGGAGGCGTGCGAACAGATCCTGTCTCTTCTGCAGATCGGGGATATTCGGGATAAGTTCCCTTATCAGGTTTCGGGCGGACAGAAGCAGCGATGCGCCTGCGGCAGGGCGATGGTAAATCATCCCAGACTGCTGCTGGCGGATGAACCTACAGGAGCGCTGGATTCCCGGTCGGCGCAGACGCTTTTGGAGACATTTACGGACTTAAACAGGCAGATGGAGGCCACGATCCTGATGGTGACGCATGACGCTTTTTCCGCCAGTTACTGCGGGCGGATCCTGTTTCTGCAGGACGGAAAGATCTTCCATGAGCTGGTGCGGGGCACGAAGAGCAGGCGGGTCTTTCTGCAGGAGATTCTGGATGTGCTGTCGCTGACGGGAGGAGCGTTGTCTGATGAACGATAGGAACTATGGGAAAATAAACCGGACGCTTTGTATCCGCAATATGAAGCGCTCCATGAAGGACTATCTGGTCTATATGCTTACGATGGCGCTTGTCACGGCGCTGATGTATGCCTTCGGCAGCCTGATCTTTCAGAATGAACTGGAGCAGATCGCGCTGGAACTGGAAGGACTGATGGGGATGATGGTGGGTCTGGCGACTTTCTTTATCATGCTGATCGTGGCGTGGCTGATCAACTATATGGTGAAGTTCATGTTGGAAAAGCGAAGCACGGAATTTGGCATTTATCTCTTGCTGGGCATGAAAAGGAAGGCCATTGCCGTTCTTTACATGAGGGAGAATATGCTGCTTGGCGGGGCGGCCTTTGTGGTCGGCGCCGCGGCAGGCGTTCTGCTCAGGCAGGTATTGATGGCGGTGATGTCCGCCATGGTGCGGATGGAGTATCAGCTGCGGATCGCGCCGGATGGCAGGACACTGCTCATGACGGCCTGCTGTTACGGCGGCTGTTATCTGCTGGCGCTTCTGCGCTGCAGACGGAAGTTTAAGAAGATGAATATCCATGCGCTTATGAACGCCAGGCGCTGCAACGAAGAGATCAGGGAAAAGTTCGAGCAGGGGAAGCAGATCCTGCTGCCGCTCTCGGTCTTCTTTATCCTTCTGTTCTGGAAAATGTTCGGGCGGCTGTCCGATACGCTGCAGACGGCAGGGTTTTTGATCGGCCTCGTTATCACGATCTATCTTTTCTATGCGGGCCTCTCCGCCTGGGTTATCTGCTATGTGCGCAGGCGGGGTGCAGCCGTTTACAAGGGACAGAATCTGTTTCTTCTCAGACAGTTTGCCTCCAAGGTGCGGACGATGCAGTTTACCATGGGAACACTGACCGCACTGTTTACGCTGGCCCTGTTGGGGGCATCCTTCGCGCTGATGTTCAGCGATTATGAGAATACGGTGCTGGAGGGGAAATTTCCCTTCGACGTGCAGATCTATAGCCAGAACATTGAGGAGGACTTTGCCCGGGAGAAAAGCGTGATCGAGGAGGAGGCCGCGGTATCGGCATACTACCCGTATCACATCTATACGGATGAGGAAAATCAGGTTAATACCTGGATGCTGACTCATTTGCAGGCGTGGGGCGCCATGTATCGGAAGGCGGACGGCACGCCGGATGAAGCGGCGATCGAGAGGACGCTGCTGGATGAGAACGGGGACGGCACCTATTATACGTATGATACGTATATGGGGCTTACGGATTATAATCATCTGCGGGAGCTTTTGGGCTACGAGCAGGCAGAACTGTCGGAGACGGAGTATCTGGTACAGATCAAACCCCGCCTGGAGAAGGAAGTACAGGGGATCGGGGAGGATCTGTCCGTCAGGAATGCGGCGGGGGACGGCTTTCTGACCTGTGCCGGTGTCCGGGCGGAGCCTTTCTCACAGGACGGGCATAACGGGGCGGATTATGTGGTGGTGGTGCCGGATGCGGTGCTGGACCGGATGCGGCCCTATTATACGGAACTGGTGGTGGATATTGACGGTAAAACGCCCTTTGGGCTGCAGAAGAAACTGGAAGCCCTGCAGCCGGAGGAAGATCCGTATGCGGCGGGGCATGTGAAAGGAGATCTGTGCTGCGGATCCGACACCATCATCAGTATCGTGGAGCTCTGTCTGGTAAGAGAGAACCTGATGCCGTCGGTCAAATATATGCTGGCCACCATGATCATTCCGCTGTTCTATATCGGACTGGTGTTTGTCTGTGTGGCAGTGACGGTGCTGTCCGTGCAGCAGGTGAGCGACGGGGCCAGGTATCAATACCGCTATGATATGCTGTCGAAGCTGGGACTTAGCCGCAGGGCCATAGAGCGGCTGATCTTAAAGCAGCTGACGGCCTACTATCTGTGTCCGGCGCTGTTGGCGGTGGTGATCAGCGGGCGGCTGATCCTCTTTGCCAGCGACCGGTTCATCATGATGACGGGCGTACCCACTGCCGTGGGCGGATTTTTCGGGAAAAGCGTGGCGTTGTTCTTCGGGATCTATCTGGTGTATTTCGTGGTGACGTATGTGGAGTTTAAGAGGACCATGTCATCCGTTGTCCAAAACTGAGCAAATAGTTTCACAATTATTGTTTTATAATGATAGTTATAGTAAACGAAATTTCTAATGTCGTTAACTATAGTATAGCTATTTATGAAATATTTTTATTTTTTTTAAAATATCTCGTGTGTTTTTGCAGGGAATGCAATATAATGGTGTTATCAGACAGGATGAAAAAGGAGGGTAACGACCATGATTCTTTATGTCAATGCAGCCGCGCCCAAAGAGGGCAACGGCAGCAAGGAAACACCGTTCCGGCACATCAACGATGCGGCGAAGGTGGCACGGCCGGGGGATGAGGTCCTGGTGGCGCCTGGTATCTACAGGGAGTATGTGGATCCGGTGAATGCGGGAACGGAGGATGCCCGGATCGTCTACAGGAGCGAGGTGCCGCTTGGGGCGATGATCACCGGCGCGGAGGAGATGAAGGACTGGAAGCACTATGAAGGGAATGTGTGGGTATGCCGTGTGGACAACGGCGTGTTCGGCAGTTATAACCCATACACGACTTTTGTCGGCGGTGACTGGTATTTTGCACCGGTGGTGAGACACACGGGCGCGGTTTATTTAAACGACAGACAGCTCTATGAGACGGAGACGCTGGAAGAGTGCATCAAGGGCGAGATCTATGCGCCGTCCTGGGAGCAGGAGTGGTCCGTTTATAAGTGGTATACCGAGCAGGACGGCAACGAGACGGTGATCTATGCGAACTTCCAGGGTAAGAATCCGAATGAGGAAAAGGTGGACATCAACGTGCGCCGCAACTGCTTCATGCCTTCTAAGACGGGCGTGGGCTACATTACGTTCAGCGGTTTCAACGTGAACAAGGCCGCGACTACATGGGCTCCGCCGGCAGCTTATCAGGACGGTATGGTGGGACCTCATTGGTCTAAGGGATGGATCATTGAGGACTGTGAGATCAGCAACAGCAAATGCTGCGGTATTTCCCTGGGTAAATATTACGATGAAGAGAACGACCACTACTTCACCCGCAAGCATGTGAAGAGCCCTACACAGATGGAGCGCGACGCGGTATGCCGCGGTCAGTATCATGGCTGGCTGAAGGAGAAGGTAGGCAGCCATATCGTAAGACGCTGTCATATCCATCACTGTGAGCAGACCGGTATCGTTGGCCGCATGGGCTGCGTATTCAGTCTGATCGAGGACAACCATATTCATAATATCAACAATATGCAGCAGCTTGGCGGTGCGGAGATTTCCGGTATCAAGCTGCACGCGGCTATCGATGTCGTGATGCGCCGCAACCATATTCATCATTCGACGATGGGGATCTGGTGTGACTGGCAGGCGCAGGGAACCCGTATTTCCCAGAACCTTCTGCACGACAACCACGCGCCGGAAGGCGTTCCCATGGCGCAGGGGGCAATGATGAGCCAGGATGTGTTCGTGGAAGTGAGCCATGGACCGACGCTGATCGATAACAATATCATGCTGTCCAAGGCGGCTGTCCGTATTGCCACGGAGGGTGTGGCCTGCGTACATAACCTGATCCTGGGCGCCTTTACCGCAGTAGGCGGCGGCACGGATAATATCGTGAACGGCGTCAATCAGCCTCGTTACACGCCTTATCATATCAGGCACCGTACCGAGGTGGCCGGTTTTATGACGATTCTGCATGGTGATAACCGCATCTACAACAATATCTTCATCCAGAACTGGCCTGTGAAGAAAGCGGAAGAGAAGGAAGACATGGGCTTTAAGATGGCGGACAACCAGGTGGTGGGTACGGATGTATTTGACGAGTACCCGGCTTATGACGAGTGGATCGAGCACTTCGATATGGATAAGCAGGCTGACATGATGAAGCTGGCATCTTATCATTTCTCCCATCTTCCTGTATGGGTGAACGGTAATGCTTATTTCAACGGTGCGAAGGCCTGGAAGAAGGAGCAGTCGAATCTGATCGATACGGAGCATCAGGCAACGGCAGAACTGGTGGAAAAGGACGGAGGATACTTCCTGAAGACGAATGTCTACGAGCTGTTAGGCGATTTCCGTGACGGCATTATCAACAGCGATATCCTGGGATATGCTTTTGAGCCGGAGCAGAGATTCGAGAATCCTGACGGAACAATGATCACATTCAATGAGGATTATCTTGGTTCTCATCGCGGACTGGATGCGGTTCCGGGACCGTTTGCGTCGGAGGAAGAAGCGGCGAAACGGTTGTGGTAGCAGGCACGGAGATGGACTGATACAAATCTGCGTCCGGATGAATAGTCAGGCGCGGATGGAATATTATACAGACAGTTAGCGGCAGGATAACTTCCTGCCGCCGTTTTTAGGCGCTTGCAGGGATGCCATGGGGCACAGGGGCAGCGACAGAACAGGAGACAGGGGAAACATGTCCGAAAGACAGCAGACAAAGGAATATTTAAAACAGGTCATACAGCTGAGCATTCCGGCGGTGCTTGCGCAGATTAGTTCCATCATCATGCAGTATATAGATGCGGCGATGGTGGGCAGTCTGGGGGCGGCGGCTACGGCGGCGATTGGCCTGGTGTCCAGTACGACCTGGCTGTTCGGCGGGCTTTGCGTTTCCGCGGCCACCGGCTTTTCCGTGCAGGTGGCACAGCTGATCGGTGCGGAGCAGGAAAAAGGGGCGCGGGACGTTCTGCGCCAGGCGATCCTGTGCACTTTATTGTTCGGGATTACCGCTTCTGCAGTGGGCATCGGTATCAGTTCATGGCTTCCTGTCTGGCTGGGCGGAGCGGAGGAGATCCGTGAGAACGCATCCCGGTATTTCCTGATCTATGCCTGTGCCCTGCCGGCGTCACAGATGCGTCATACGGCAGGAAGCGCGCTGCAGTGCAGCGGTGATATGAAGGTGCCGAGCAGACTGAATATCATGATGTGCGGTCTGGATGTGATCTTTAACAGCCTGCTTATTTTTCCGACAAGGAAGCTGTCTCTGGCAGGTATCCTGATCACGGCGCCGGGAGCGGGCATGGGCGTAACGGGTGCGGCGTTGGGAACGGCGCTGGCGGAAGCCGTCACGGCGGTTCTGATGCTGTATGCGGTCTGCTTCCGGTCGAAGCGGCTGCGGCTGTTTACACGGCAGGAGAAGAAGGCGGATGAAGAAAAATTCCGCTTTCAGCCAGGATGCCTGCGCACGGCGTTACGCCTTGCACTGCCGATGGCCTTCGAGCATACCGTAATGTGTGGGGCACATATCGCGGAGACCCGAATTGTAGCGCCTTTGGGAACGGTATCGGTGGCGGCCAATTCTCTGGCGGTGACGGCGGAAAGTCTCTGCTACATGCCGGGCAGCGGGATCGGGACGGCGGCCACGACGTTAGTCGGACAGAGTATCGGCGCGGGAAAACCGGAGCGGGCAAAGCGTTATGCCAATCTGGCAGTGGCGCTTGGCGCCGTGGTGATGACCTGTACGGGCGGATTGATGTTTCTCGGTGCGCCGCTTATGTTCTCGATGCTGACGCCGGATGCGGCGATCAGGGAGCTTGGCGTTAAAGTGCTGCGGGTCGAAGCCTTTGCGGAGCCGCTGTTCGCGGTGTCCATCGTGACCGCCGGGGCGCTGCGGGGCGCAGGGGATACGCTGATCCCCAGTATGATCAATCTGGCCAGTATGTGGGGCGTCCGCATCACGGCGGCTTCCCTGCTGGCGCCGCGTCTGGGACTGGTGGGCGTGTGGATCGCCATGTGCGGAGAATTGTGTGTGCGTGGATTGCTGTTTCTCGTGCGGCTTCTGCGGGGGAAATGGATGGAGACTGGACATG
>CANOCU010000082.1 GCA_947564645.1 uncultured Lachnospiraceae bacterium | reverse complement strand
CAAGATTGAAATCTTTTACTGCCTCAAAGCCGTTCGGATATACTTTGCAGACATTCTTTAAAGATAAACTTGCCATGATTGCCTCCTGTTTTTTAAAAGTTTTTAGTATCGTACTACCTGTCAACCTCGGTTGACTCTGAACATAGTATAGCTGACTTTTTTTTACTTTGCTATGCCACAAGTTCACAAAGATTTCAATTTACATTGTAGAAATTGCTTACATAATGCAATCAATTTCACATCATCTGACAAGTTGCCTAAGAAACCTATTTTTTCCTATGCACTTTTTACAAAAATATATTTACAGGTTGACAACTTCATAACCCGCTTCTGCAATCGCGGCAGCAAAGACCTGGTCATCGATCTGCGTTTCCATCGTCACCACGGCTGTCTTGTCTTCCAGGCTGACTTCCACCTTTCTTACTCCCTCCACGCCCTCCAGCGCTTTCTGCACATGCGCCTGGCAATGTGCGCACATCATTCCTTCAACCTTAAGTGTCTTAACCATCTGTGCCATTTCTTCTTCCTCCTTATTCTTATTCTCTGTCTCCATAAAACCACTGATAAAGTCCGGCAGCAAAATCTCCGCCTTCTTTCTGTCACGACTGTCCGAACCCATGGCAAAAAGGTTCAGCCGCAGGGCATTGGTCACTACGCAGAAGCTGGACAGGCTCATGGCCGCAGCCGCAAACATCGGATTTAAGCTCAGGCCGAACAGCGGCACAAGAATACCGGCTGCCAACGGGATACCGATGCAATTATAGAAAAATGCCCAGAACAGATTCTCATGGATATTCTTAAGCACCTGTCTGGAAAGCCGTATCGCCGCCGGCACATCCGCAAGCCTGGATTTCATCAGAACCACGTCCGCAGCTTCTAACGCCACATCCGCGCCCGCACCGATCGCGATCCCCACATCCGCCCGGGTAAGAGCGGGCGCATCGTTAATACCGTCGCCGACCATGGCAACCCTGCCGTACTTCGACAACTCCCTGATCACCGACTCTTTATCTCCCGGCAGGACATCCGATACCACCGCGTCCAGCCCCACCTGTCTGCCGATGGCACATGCCGTCCTCCTGTTATCACCGGTCAGCATGACGGGCTGTATCCCCATATTGCGCAGTTCGCCGATCGCCCTGGCGCTGTCCGGCTTTACCACATCAGCCACGGCTATCATGCCAAGCAGCCGCTGCCCCGCTGCGAAATAAAGCGGCGTCCGGCCTTCCTGCGCCATCCGTTCTCCTGCCTGCCGCATGGAAGACGACATCAGTTTGCGCTCCGCAAACATGGCCCCGCTGCCCCCTAAGACCGTAACCCCTGCCACAGAGCCTTCCACGCCCCAGCCCGGCAATGCACGGAAGTTCTCTGCCGGTGGTATCATAAGCTGTTGCTCCTTGGCACGCTCGCAGATAGCCCTTGCCAGCGGATGTTCACTTCTGCTTTCAAGCGCTGCAGCCGTGCGCAGCAGTTCCCCCTCCGAAACACCTTCCGCAGGGTAAAGACCTGTCACCTTGGGCTTTCCTTCTGTCACGGTACCGGTCTTATCCAATACCACAAAATCCATCTTGCCCGCCTGTTCCAGCGCAGCCGCATTCTTAAAGAGGATTCCCTGCCTTGCTCCCATACCATTGCCGACCATGATCGCCACCGGTGTCGCCAGTCCCAGCGAGCAGGGGCAGCTGATCACCAGTACACTGATCGCATAGGAAAGCGCTTTGCCCACACCGGCCCCGGCCACTAGCCATATAACACCCGTTATCAGTGCCAGTGTAATGACTACCGGAACAAAAACACCCGATACTTTATCTGCGATCTGTGCGATCGGCGCTTTGGTCGCCACCGCATTCTCTACCATCTCAATGATCTGCTGCAGTGTTGTATCCTTCCCTACCCGTGTTGCTTCACATGTCAGCGCGCCGTTCTGATTGATGGTCGCCGCACTGACCCGGTCTCCGGTCTGCTTATCAACCGGAAGGCTTTCTCCGGTCAATGCGGATTCATCCACTGCACTCTCCCCCTCCAGGACATGACCGTCCACCGGAATACTCTCTCCCGGTTTCACGAGGAAAATATCGCCTTCCCGAACATCCTGAGCGGGTATCGTCAACTCCTCACCGTCCCGGACTACATGTGCTGTCTTGGGCGCCAGATCCATCAGGCTCTTGATCGCATTCGTTGTTTTCCCTTTACTGTAAGCCTCCAACATCTTACCCACAGTGATAAGTGTCAGGATCATGGCCGCCGATTCGAAGTACATGTCGTGCAGGCAGTGCAGCGCCTTCTGCACATTTCCCTCTCCCATAGCGTCTCCCATGCGAAACATAACAGCTGTACTGTATACAAATGCGGCCCCGCTTCCGAGCGCCACCAACGTGTCCATATTAGGCGCCCTGTGCAGCAGGCTCTGAAATCCGCTGATAAAGAAGCGTTGGTTGACTACCATGACAAGTCCCGTCAATAACAGCTGATATAATGCGATCATCCATGGATTCGATGCAAATCCCTCCGGCAGATACCACCCCCACATGAGAGCCCCCATCGACACATACATGAGCGGTATGAGCAGACACAATGAGACGATCAGTCTTCGCCGCAGCCTGGGTGTCTCTTTATCCTCCAGGGCACTTCCGCTGCTGCCACTGTTTCCCCCGTCTCCTGCCGCTTCCTCCTGTCCTGCCACACTGGCGCCGTACCCCGCCGCCTCCACTGCTGCGCAGATTGCCTGCGGCGTGGCCGGCGGCTCATACTCCACCGTCATGGTATTCATCAACAGGCTTACGCTGACCTTATCCACACCGGCCACACCGGCCGTCGCTTTCTCTACATGCGCACTGCAGGCGGAACAGGTCATGCCCGTTATCTGAAATCTTTCACTTTTCAAGATCTCTGTCCTCCTTTCTGCTTCGAGGTAAAGTTCTATTTCAACTTCCTGATCAGTTCTATCGCTTCCTTCATGATCTCTTCATTCCCCTTCTTTACTTCCTCCACAACGCAAGTCTGCATATGCTCCTGCAGGACAATATAACCCACGCTCTGCAGCGCGCTCTCCACCGCTCCGATCTGGATCAGAATATCGCCGCAGTACCTGTGCTCCCCGATCATATTTTTGATACCGTTCAGCTGTCCGATAATGCGGTTGATCCGGTTCTGCAGCTGCTTCTGCCCGGCTTCATCACGTGGCACGATCTTATAATGACTGCATGTGCACAGATCCTTCTCTTCTATCATATCCGCCTCTGTGTCTATTATGTCATCCTTCATCCGTATTTTCACTCTCCGTTCCGGAACGTTTCCACCGTCGCTCCTTATTTTCATTCTGTGCATTCTATATTATACCCCCGTGGGGTATATGTCAAGTGCAAAAATTTCTGTCCGCAAGAAGTGATACAAAAAAGAGACGGCAAACAACCGCCGTCTCCCAAATGCCCTTATTTCATTCCGGTTCATTCTTTCCTGTCTTCTTCTGTCTGCGCCCATGCATCTTCAAAGAATGCCAGCTGATTCTTCCCCCGTCTCTTCGCCTTGTATAATCCCTGATCCGCCGCCTTGTACAGAGTCTCAAAGTCTGCCCCTTCCTGTGGAAAGATCGCCACACCGATACTGGCATGGACAGAATATTTCACATCCTCCCCCACCTGAAATGAACGGAAGAAATCTTCTACCTTCTTAGCCTCCTTGCGAATGATCTCCGCGTTTGGAACTCCCTTCAAAAAGATCATAAACTCATCGCCACCGACGCGCCCGATAATATCGGATGCACGGAAAATCGCACTGATCTCTTCTCCCACGGCGCTGAGTACTTCATCGCCAAAAGCATGGCCCATCGTATCGTTAACCGTCTTAAAATTATCCACATCCAGCAGAAACATCATGGACTGCGTCTTAGGGTTCTGCGCCATATAATTCTTGATCTTGCGCTCCGTGGCCAGTTTGTTGTTCAAGCCGGTCAAAAGATCCGTGTCCGCCTTGTTCTCCAGTTCCTTCTTCTGCTGATTGTCCCTTATCCTGCCGATAATGTCTATCATCATCATAAAGAAGCTGAACACGAAGATCACGAAGATCAGCGATATCACCATCGTTTTGGTATTCTTCCACTGAACGCCTACCACCTCATCCACATATCCTTGTCTAACGCCAAGTACGATCCCCCACTGGTTCTTCCCCAATGGCGCATAGACTAATATACGGCTTTCTGCGGACACTTCCACATCGCTCATCCCCAAAAGACCTCTGGCAATGTCAACCTTAAGGTCTTCTGCTGCCTCCGGGTTATCGCTCTGAATGGTCTCTAAAAGATTGGCGCCACTTAGAATCCCGCTCTCGGCTCCTGAGGCTGACAGAATCCTGCCCCCGCTGTCCAGCAGAGCCAGAAAGGCGCCTGCATTCAGCTCTTCCTCGGAAAGCAGGCTGTCAAACTTCTCAACCGGATAAAAGAGCAGCATATAACTCCGGTCGTCCCGGCGGATCCGCTCCACCACCACGATCGAGCGCTCTTCCCCTGCACCGTCTCCCTCTATGTACAGAAGCTGGCTGTCAGAAGACTGAATATCCTGAAAATATCCTTCGTCTCCTATGGCAACCGCATTGCCCGACTGATCCACACCGTTGCCATCCATGTCACATAACTCCACCCTGGATGCCTCCGTACAATCGGCAACAATTCCTACAAGCTCAACTATCTGTGCTTCTTCCAACGTCTGATCCGCTTCCAGCATGGAGCAGACAGATTCGATCACTCTGCCGATCGTTTCCAGTTCGTCTGATAATTCCTCCGCATATCTCCTTGCCGACCGGCACAGGTCGTCAGCAACCGCCTGTCTTGCAGCCGTATTGCTTTTTACAGAGAAATTAAACAGTATGATCACCACTATGAGCATCGGAACCACAAACGGAACAATCCACTGCAATACCGAAGACTTACTCTTCTTCTCCATCAACTTCCTCATTCCCCTCACCAACACTGACCGAAAAATCCATATCCGAAACGATTGCTTCCTCAGGCTCAAATTTCTTGAAAATATTGCTATATAACCATGCCGCCCCATATGCCGGTACCGAGATACCGAATAAAAAGACGAATAAAAGCGCATAAGTAGAGAAATAGCTGATCACAAGCGGCAGCGCATAAAAGATTGCCATCAGGATCGTCTTCGGCAGATTCGCGACTGCCATCAGCGCCGCATTCCTGAGCGTGTTCCTGATCGTGTTCTCAAACCTGGCCAAAAGCGGAAATACATACATGGATATCAGATAAAGAATAACGCCCACCGCGATCACGGCTATGACAAGCGGTTTCGGAAACGCAATACCCGAATACGAAAAGATAAACGCATCTCCCACATAAACCACAATGACAACCAGCATCAGCAGCCAAATCAAGGTAGCCTGTTTGAAATTTGCTGCAAAAGACTTAAAAAATCCTCTGACCAAATACCCCTCTTCCCCACGTATCATCTTCAGGATCACATAATGCATGGCCGTAACAGAAGCACCCACCGTAATGATCGGTATACAGCATACGATCATCAATAAGTTCAGGATCATCAGATCCGCCACGCGGTTTAACGTCCTCATAAGCGGACTCTCCAAATCAAAAAATCTACCCATAACAGCATCACTCCCTGTATTCTATATCTGCCCTGCCTGGTCTTCACCCGATCGGAACAAAGCTCATCCCGCAAACAGACATTTCTATTGGTTATTATAGCACTCTTGACAGAAACCGGATCAAATATTGTATTTCTGGCTGATCAGTTCATACTGCTTATTCAAAAGCTCATACATCTTCAGGATCTGCGCGGATTCCTCTTTGACACGGCTCATGATCTTGTCAAAGGAATTAACAACAACCACCACTACCTGTCGTTTCAGCCTGCTGCGCTCCGTCTTCTCATCCAGAATCGCAATGACTTTCTCCTTCGGCAGAGATTTACGATAACTGCGCGGATTTAAGAGTGCCACCACCACGTCTGCAACCTGCAGGATCTTCTGCTCCGTACTCATCTGGCTGTCCTTAAGTTTCCTCGGATATCCGCTCCCGTCGCATCTCTCATGATGTGCCAGAACAATGTCCACCACTTCCTTCTTCATACGGCTGCTTAAGATCTTGCCCGCAATCTCCACGTGCGTCCGAAGAAGCTTGAACTCTCTCGGTTCCAGCTTACGGGGCGACTCGATCAGCTCCCGTGGGATCGCCAGCATACCGATATCATGCACCAGGGTTCCATAGTAAAGGATCTCCCTTTTCTGCAGCGGAAGCATCATCTCCTTCGCGATCTCTTCACAGACGCAGACCGCCGTAGCCGTCTCCACTACCATCTCACTGCGGAAAAATCCCTGACAATACATCATCATATTCAGGAATTTCTTCTTGTCTTCATTGTTAAAGATCATATATTCGATGATATCGTCCAGCTCTTTCAGGTATTCGCCGCTTCGGATCTTCTCGAACATCCCATACTTGTCTTCGCATTTATAGAAAAGAAACAATCCGTCGTCGGACAGCTTGGTGCCGGCATATTTCTGGAACATACCCACTTCGAATTTATCTCCAAGAGCCGTGGAATAGTGATCCATCTTCTCAGCAATATTAATATATGCGGCTACATTCTTATACTCATAATTCTGTTTCTGAAGCTGCTCGTAATCCATATGATGATACATGATCACCTTCGCCAGCTCCGGTACCGGGGACAGATATTTGAAGAACAGATATCCATATATGGAATGCGCCATACATTCCTTGGTTTCATACTTCAGTATATCATTCAGTCTCTCACGCTCTGTCTTATAAGCGCCGATATCGTGCAGTGTAGCTACCATGACCATATCTGCCAGCTCAAACTCTTCGTATTTTCCCTCTTCCCGCAGCATCGTATATACCATATACGCCACACGCGATCCATGCTTCATCAGCCTTGGATAGACAATTTTCAATGTATCCCTCACCAACAGAAAAATGTCTTTGCTCTTGATATACTCCATATATGTATCCTCACATCCTAAAATTTCAGTTCCATGGGGGTATAGATGATCCCGTCTTTCTTTTCCTCCGGCCGCAGATCACAAAATCCCAACCTGTGATAGAATCCGACGCCATATGGCGACGCATTGACTGTCACCCTCCTGGCTCCCATCTCCCGCAGCATATAATCTTCCAGGTATTCCAGCAGGGCACGTCCGATTCCCTGCCGGTGATACCTTTCATCCACAAAAAGCAATGATATATGGGTCGAATCCCGTAAGGTGATCATCCCCACGATCTTACCGTCCGCCACTGCCACAAACATCTGATACGCCCCCATGACAAACATTCTGTGCAGTGTAGTGTCGGTAATAAAATTCTCAAAATTCCTGACGCCCTCCGCCGTATAGACATCGGCCTCAAACCGCAGGAAAGTTCTCCATGCCAGAGCCATAGCCTCTTCCCACTCATCGCGATATGCACTTCTGACCAGATAAGACGATTCCAAGGTTTCCAAGCCTTCCTGCAACTCCTTTAATTCTGCTGACTCTATTTTATCCTATTTAAGATAAACATACAACCTCTTGCACGAAATCATTTTTACATAACAGTTCAGCCATGAGGTAATTTGCAGTCTGTGCGTGGGTGCTTGCACACAAAGCGCTGACTACAAATTATTTCATGAGCGGAGCGCCCTCACTTCACACTGTTTACCAGCGGCAGCCCGTTTTCCAACGCATAGGCATTATCCAGCGTCACTTTAGCGATAGCCTGCATGGCCTCCTTCGTGAAGAAACCCATATGGGACGTGATCAGTACATTCGGGAAAGTCATCAGTCTTGCAAGATTCTCGTCCCGCATGATCTCGCCGGATTTGTCCTCGTAGAAGATACCCTCTTCCTCCTCGTAGACATCCAGCCCGACTCCGCCAAACTTCCCAGCAACGAGTCCGTCGATCAGCGCATCGGTATCGATCAGTGCGCCCCTGGAAGTATTGACCAAATATACGCCCTGCTTCATATGAGCGATCGTCGATCTGTTAACAATGTGTTTCGTCTCCGCGGTCAGAGGGCAGTGCAGGGAGATCAGATCCGCGCTCGCCATCAGCTGTTCTAACGGCACATACTCCACATCCAGACTCCGGTTCGGATACGGATCATATGCCAGAACATGCATACCGAATCCTTTGCAGATCCTGATCATGGCCTGACCGATCTTACCTGTGCCGATGATGCCCGCAGTCTTTTGATACAGATCCACGCCCATCAACCCGTTCAGACTCATGTTGAAATCCCTTGTTCTATTATATGCCTTATGCGTATAGCGGTTCACGGTCAGGATCATTCCCATAGCAAACTCGGCCACCGCCTCCGGAGAGTAACTGGGAACACGCAGAACACAGACCTTACCCTCCGCTGCCTGTATATCCACATGATTAAAACCTGCACTCCGCAGCAGGATCGCCTTGACCTGCATCTCATAAAGCTGTTCTATCATCCCCGCGTCCGCATAATCATTCACAAAAATGCAGACGGCATCAAATCCTCTCGCCAGCGTGACAGTTTCCCTCTGAAAGGGCGCTTCAAAAAAATGAATGTCGAATCCATACTCCTTACCCATGGGTTCAAACCAGATCTTATCATATGGTTTCGTACTGAAAAATGCTATTTTCATATAGATTGCCTCCTCTTACCATTCCTGTCATTCTTTTTCTTACCATAGTATGGTCAGAGAAGACAAAATCATGCACGATTTATGCCGCGCATTATCAACTGTGAGTATACTACGGTATCAAATTTTTAAAAAAGTCTGACACCGTCTCCTGAATACTGTCGAAAAAATTACGGGCGGCATTTGTGACTGCGCTCTCTACCGCCTGGTTGATCGCCTCATTGGCTTCCTCCACAAACCCGACACTATATTCCCGGTACTTCTCTTTCGCCTGATCGATAAAATCTTCCGTTCCCACCTCTACATTGCCAAGCGTCTGCAGGAAGCCTGTCACCTTATCCTTGTCTTCCTCCGACAGCGAGATAGAAAGCTCCCTCTCCGCATCCGCCAGCGCCTGCCTGATACTGCCCTCATCCGTCAGTTCTACTTCGCCCGCAGATATCTTCTCGATCATAAAGCCAACGATCGTCTCCTCACCCTTGCCGTCTTCATTTCGGATCGTGGCAGTCAGCATTTCACCCATTGAGTCCACATCCTCAGAAGCGCCCGCCGCATCGGAGGCGGCATTGCCTGCCTTCTCATGTGGCTGCAGGATTATCACGCCGAGCAGGACCAGTATCACTAACAGGAACAATCTGCGTATCCATCTATGTTTTTTCATGCTTACCTCTACGCGAATATCGCCGTCAGATGCGCTGCAGGATCCAGCGATAAATATCTGCATAAACGTCCTGCCGGTCTACCTCGTTCAACAGTTCGTGCCGGTCCTTGGGATAAAGCTTGATCTGTACGTTTTCCATACCAAGATCCTGGAAGGACCGGCAGACCTGCTTAACACTCTGCCCGTAATTTCCTACCGGATCCTCCTCTCCCGACACGAACAAGACCGGCAGCCTCTTTGGCATCTCCTGCAGCTTCTTTGGATCGTGCAGATTCCAGATCAGCTGAAACAATGTCTGAAACCCGTTGACTGTAAAAGTGAATCCGCATAGTGGATCCTCTATATACCGCTTTACGTTCTCCTCGTTGCGGGAAAGCCAGTCAAAAAGCGTTTTTCGCTCCTCGATCCTTTTATTATAAGCGCCGAAAGCCGCCACATTCAGAAGACCGCTCACGTGCTTCGGTCCACAGAATATTCTCTGCAGCCCGGCCAGCATTCTGGCCGACAGCAGGGTCGCCTTTGACTGCATTCCCGTCCCCACGATCACGGCGCCGTCGATTCCGGTGCCGTAACGCAGCAGATAGTTGCGTGTGATAAAAGAACCCATGCTGTGTCCCAATATGATATAGGGAATATCCGGATACTGTTCCTGCGTCATTTTCTTAAGCCTGTGCTCATCCCGCACAAGGACAGTGGCCGCATCCTCCTTACAGAAATAACCATAAGGCTGCCCCTGTCCTACGGATTTCCCATGCCCCAAATGATCGTCCCCCACTACCAGGATCCCCTTTTCGGCCAGGTAAGAAGCAAACTCATCATATCTGTCAATATATTCCGCCATGCCATGCACGATCTGTACGATACAGACCGGCCCCTGCGCCTCCGGAATCCACCTGACGGCATGGATCTTATGCTCCCGGTCTCTTGAATCAAAATAAAAATCCTGTTTTTTTACCACCTCAGAGTTTCCTCCTTAACCTGACTGAATATAATCTGCTAACAGATCTCGGCGCCGGCAGGCATAGGCCTTTCCGGTGTCATCAAAGAAAGCTTTCCCTCGGCATCCTCTGCACATAACAGCATACCTTCCGACATCATTCCCGCCATCTCTCTGGGCTGCAGATTCACCAATACCATGACCTTCTTGCCCACCATCTCCTCTGCGGTATAATGCTGTTTGATACCGGACAAGATCTGTCTTACCTCGGAACCTACCCGCACCTTGGAGCACAGAAGCTTCTTGGATTTAGGCACTTCCTTACACTCCAGGATCTCGCCTACCTGGAACTGGCACTTATCAAACACATCATACGTGATGCTGTCTTTGGCCTCTATATCGATCACATCCTCCGGTGCCTGCTCCTCTGTCTCATTCGCCTCAGAAGCTTCCGGCCTGCGGGCCGCGAACATGGCTTCCACCTTCTCAGTGATCTCCTTCAGATCCTGACGGGCAAAGAGGATCTCCGGCGTACCGGTCACCCGGTTATTTGCCGGATACAATGCGGACGCCTTCTCAATATCCTGATCTGCGGCACATGCCTCCAACACCGCGAAATCCACCAGTTCTGCCTTGATCTGGGAAGCGATCTTCGCCGCCGTTTCCGGCATATAGGGTTCTAACAGGGACGCCCCGACTAAAATACCATTCAGAAGGTTGTAAAGCACCGTAGCCAGCCTGTCCTTTTTGGCCTCCTCCTTCGCCAGAACCCAGGGCATTGTCTCATCGATATATTTATTACAGCGCTTGAACAGTACGAAGATCTCCGTGATCGCATCCGCCACGCGAAGCTCATCCATCTTCTTAGACACTCTGTTATACGTGTCAGCCGCTACACGGAACAGGTCCGCATCCACGTCTTCGGCTCCCTCGTCCACGCCGACTTTCTTATTCTCCACCAGGCCGTCAAAGTACTTGTTGCTCATGGAGATTGTTCTGTTCACCAGATTTCCCAGGGTATTGGCAAGATCCGAGTTCATGCGTTCCACCATCAGATCCCATGTAATCACGCCGTCATTCTCAAAGGGCATCTCGTGCAGAACAAAATACCGCACCGCATCCACGCCAAAGAAGTCGATCAGGTCATCGGCATAGATCACATTTCCTTTCGACTTACTCATCTTACCGTCTCCCTGCAGAAGCCAGGGATGTCCGAATACCTGCCTGGGCAGTGGCTCTCCCAGAGCCATCAGGAAGATCGGCCAGTAGATCGTATGGAATCGAATGATGTCCTTACCGATCAGATGCAGGTCCGCCGGCCATAATTTACGATACTGATCACTGTTTTCGCCGTCTGCATCGAAGCCGATCCCAGTAATATAGTTCGACAGCGCATCCATCCACACATAGATCACATGCTTCTCGTCGAAATCAACCGGAATGCCCCACTTATAAGATGTTCTGGACACGCATAAGTCCTGCAGGCCGGGCAGCAGGAAATTGTTCATCATCTCATTCTTGCGGGATACGGGCTGGATAAACTCCGGGTGCGTGTTGATATGCTCGATCAGCGTATCCGCATATTTGCTCATCTTGAAGAAGTACGCCTCTTCCTTCGCCGGTTTTACTTCCCTGCCACAGTCAGGACACTTGCCGTCTACCAGCTGGGATTCCGTCCAGAAGGATTCACAGGGGGTACAATACATCCCCTCGTAATATCCTTTGTAGATATCGCCCTGTTCATACAGTTTCCGGAAGATCTTCTGCACCTGCTTCTCATGATACCCGTCCGTGGTACGGATAAATTTATCATAAGAGGTGTTCAGCGCATCACAGATCCGGCGGATCTCTCCCGCCACATTATCCACAAACTGCTTCGGCGTCACGCCCTGCTCCTGCGCCTTCAGTTCAATCTTCTGTCCATGTTCATCGGTCCCCGTCTGAAAGAAGACATCATACCCGTCTTTTCGTTTAAAGCGGGCAATGCTGTCCGCCAGCACGATCTCATAGCTGTTACCGATGTGGGGCGTACCGGAAGTGTAGGCGATCGCCGTCGTAATATAATACTTTCCCTTATTCATGATCCTGTTACCTCTTTTCTGCGCATTTGATTTGCCGGTAAACTTATGCCGGATGCGCACAGGCATAAGTCTCTACATCCATAAAACAAAAACCGCCTTCTCATCTTCATCATGCCATGAGCATAACAAAAACAAGAAGACGGATGTATACCGTGTTACCACTTCTCTTCACCGGTTCCTCACAGAACCGGTCTCAGCGAGTACTACCATACTCTGCCGCTGTAACAGGCGGAACCTGTCGCACCCTAACCGATACTGGCTCAGGCACACTGCTCGGAAGCCATCTTCAACAGACACATCTCTTCATTCCTCTCAGCTTATGGAATGTTCTCTGGAAAGGACGTTCCTGTCTACTCTCTTCGTCATCGCTTTCTCATCTTACGGATAGATATGAGGGTAGAGTATCATAAAAGCAGCGGCTTGTCAATTACCCAGAACAAGTCCGGATACTTTAACGGATACGCCGGCCTCCCTGTTATCCAGATCCTCATTCTGCACATTCATACCGCAGCGATAAATACCCGGAGCCTGCACGGTCAGCTCAGGGCCGGTTCCCAGGACGTTCCCTGCCTCATCGGTCCAGACCAGCAGATCTTCCCCCTGCCAGAGAAGCTGACCATACGCCGCCCCCTCTTCGATAACCGCTTCCAGCCTGATCGCACCATCCGTAAGATCCGTATCGGTTCCCCTCACTGACATTCGCGCATAGACGGCTTCCTCCAGACCGCAGACAAGATCATGCTGCCATACGACAGTAACCACAACGTCCTCATGCGTGCATGTCCCCGCCGATTCATAGATACCGTCATGGTATGGACACGTATAATATCCGCCATGCCAGGAACCGCCTTCCGGTTCTTCCGGGTTCTCTAACCAGATAGGCGGCATCCATTGTAATCCGCCTCCGCATACGACATACTGCTTCTTCGACTCTTTAGAATTCTCATAGCATCCCGAGACGCCTTCCGCTTCTTCCGGTTCCCCCACATGTACATGCCTGACTTCCACGGCGGTCTCCTGTACGGAAAACAGAGGGCGCAGGAAGTCCGGTACATGGCCGTTGTTCCCGTCATCGTTTCCTTTCTGATAAGCCCTGTCATTGTCGGCGCCGTTGCCCAGCACGAGCTTTCCGTCCGTCCATACCGCTTTCCCACGTGAAAGATTGTCTGCCACGGCCGGCACATAATGATCCGTATGTTGTTCCACCCCTTCTATAGGTAAGGCATTCTCCGGATTCAGTACCGAAAGTCCGTCCGGTACTTTCTGTGAATCCGCCACTGCCTGTGTCAGAAGCGTCCAGCTCACCTGTGACAGATCTGCGTCTCCCTGTCCGGTATCCGGATTTCTGTCACAGATGATTCCTCCCGACTGCTGTCTGAATTTGGTTCCAAGCTGCAACAGGACATCTGCGGTCATCCTTCTTCTCTGTGTCACATAGGCATACAGATCCTGTAGATCCGCCGCATCAAGAACTGCCTGTTCACAACGAATTACACCCTTGCTGTGTAGCATATCTGCATTGTCCGCCGCTCTCACTACCGGCATACTTACCATACTCCCTGCCGGAAGCGCCATCATAAGAGCCGCAGCGACTGCCATTCCTGCATAATATCCTCTTCCGGTTCTCTCTTTACTTCTCACGATATCCGATCCACCTTCCTTCCTCATCAAATATGGATTCATAATCCGTACAGCCACTGCCCGCAAGCCAGCCCTTCATATAATGCTCCATCAGATCATGATTATTCCCCCGTACAAGGCTGCCGTCCGACCAGCCTGCCCTGCCAAGGGTCAGGTTATCCGCACAGGCCAGCACGTAGTTTTCCTCATAGCCTGCCGGAAGTTTCTGGGACTCTGCCAAAGCCTGCAGCAACAGATCGAAGCTGACCGCCTGCAGTTGATCCACAGTCTGCAGGCGCACTACCGCAGCTTCCGCCTGCGGATCCCTTGTATACTGATAACTCTGCCCGTCTTTCGTCAGTTTGGTTCCAACGCCGCCAAGCGCCTGGGATAATCCCCCTTTGCCCTCAGCGGCATATCGAAAAAGCACCTGCAGATCCTTTGCATCCAGAATTACTTCCTGTCCGGCTCCGTTCGTATATTGGATCATTCCTTTGCTGCGAAACTGACCGGCCTCCTGCGCGGCCTTTGCCTGCGTTCCCAGAAATAACAGCCCGGCGCATGTCACTCCTGCACACAGCACCATGATCTTTCTGATATACCTGATCGATTTAACCTTCGTATAACTGCCTGTCAGCCTGTTTGCCCTGCATTTCCTGGTCACAAGCTTCTGTGTTCTTCTTTCCCGTTTCCTTGTCATCCCGATACCTCCTATTCCGTATATGGTTCCAGATAAAGTGTGTTATTCTCTACATCATAGCGATATTTCAAAGTCTTCGAGGACAGTCCCTGCAGCCTGTTCTCCACATCCCCCAGCTGATTCAGAACAACATCCAGCTGACTCAGCAGGGAATCCAGCTGGTTATTGACTTCCGTCATATTCTGGTTCATCGCCGTCTTCAGGGTTTTCTCCACTTCCCCGATCTGTGCCCAGATCTTAACGTCCTCCTGTTCCAATGCCGCTATCTTGGTGTACAGATTCGTAATATCCGTCTGTGCCTTATCCATATCCTGCCTGATCTCCAGGATCTGCTGCTGGATCATGGGAATCGTCTTCTGATCCATGACCTGCACGATATCGATCAGATCGGACAGCTTCGTCTGCGTTTCCTTCAAATTCTGCACGATCGAAGTCACCTCTGCGTGAAGTGTCTTCACCCGCTCTAAGACAGCCTGGTCTCCTTCCTTGTACTGCACGACCGTCTCCGACAGCGTCTGTTCTACCTGTGTCATGGACTGCAGCAGTTTCTCCACTTTCTCACCCAGCAGTTCAATATTCTCCATGTACTCCTGCCTGAGCCTGTCCTGTCCGTCGTTCTCTGCCATATACTCTTTGGCTTCTTCTTCAAAGGTCTCGACCGTCAGCTGCTCCTCCGCAAGCCTTTCCGCTTCCTCCAGAGCGGCTTTCGCATCCGCCTCCTGCTGCTTGCGCTGCCGCGCCGTATACCCCCACAACAAAAGCAGCAGGATAATGATCACAACCGCTATCGCACCGATCACTACCACCGATAATTGATTTTCCTGCTTCTCAGGGTCATTTCTTCTCTCATTCAGATAATCTGAAATCTTCATCATAAAATCTCTCATAAAACGTCCTTTCCTCTCAACTGTAATTAATCTCAACATTTGGAAATCAGTGGCGATCTGCCATAGAACCGTGCCGTACGATACACGGAATAAAGTATACTTCAAATTGAATCCAAAGATTGTATAGATACGATAACAAAGTGTGCCGTATTTTACAATACCGGAATATTGCACAAAATTTTTCACAGAATAAAGCCAGGAACCACCCGAAGAACCGATGTATCCTGACTTTTACCCTTACAAACGTAATTTCGTCTATACTTTCTTCACTAAATTTTTATAATGGATCAATACGTCAGCACCTCATAACCATCCTCGGTCACCGCTACGGTCACTTCCCATTGTGCCGACGGCTTGCCATCCTCCGTATAGACCGTCCAGCCGTCCTCATCATCGATATAGATATCGGCTTTGCCCATGTTCACCATCGGCTCTATCGTAAAGACCATCCCCGGCGCCATAAGCATCTCCGTTCCCCGGCTGGTCACATAACTCACGAAAGGTTCCTCATGAAATTCCAGTCCAACCCCATGGCCGCCAATCTCACGGACGATGGAATATCCATTTGCCCGCGCATGGTCATTGATCGCCTGTGCCATATCCCCCAGGAAATTCCAGGGCTTCACCTGCGCAAGTCCCACATCAATGCACTCCCGCGCCACCTGCACAAGCTTCTGTGTCTCGGGCGCCACGCTGCCCAACATAAACATCCGGGAAGAATCCGAGAAATACCCGTTATAGATAGTAGACACATCCACGTTGACGATATCCCCGTCCTGCAGCTTACGCTCCTCACAGGGAATCCCATGACACACCACTTCGTTGATCGAAGTGCACACGCTCTTCGTGAATCCCTCATACCCAAGCGGGGCTGCGACTCCACCCATCTCTCTCGTCATATCGACCACCAGTCTGTCTATCTCTTCCGTACTCATACCGATATGAATCTGTCTGGCAATCTCATCCAGGATCGCGATATTCAGCTTGCTGCTCTCTCTGATCCCCTCGAGTTGTTCCGACGTCTTGATTATGTCGTGGCCCGGAACCATATGCCCCTGCAGGGCATAATGTTCGATCTTCTCATCGAAGGCCATGTGACATGCCTTATATTTCCTGCCGCTTCCACACCAACAGCGATCATTTCTTCCTAACTTCTTCATCGTCTTTTCCTTCTTTCGCACTGAATACATACTACTCCCTGCCCCACGGATTTTCAAGCTGTAATTTATTGTCGTTACCCATAAAAAACCCTTAAATTCAACGCTACATGTTTAGGATTTAACTTTTTCTTAATTTTATTTCCTGAAAATGGTAATTTTTACACATTTTATTTACTTGCATTTTCTTTATCGTGAAATCAACCAAGAATCTGATAAGATATTTAAGAAGTATCTTTGTTATCTTCGATATCTACAAAAGAGAAACAAAAGTATACGGCATCCGCACATAAAATCGTTTGCTTATATACGCTGTATGCTGAGGAGCACTATGAAATTTGGGGAACTACTTGCAAAACTGCGCAAAGAAAACGGCATTTTGCAAAAAGAACTGGCAACTTATCTTAACGTGACTGTAGCAACCATATCCAATTATGAGAAAGGCGTCCACTCTCCCGATTACGAAACGTTGGTCAAACTGGCAGATTTCTTTGATGTTTCCACTGATTATCTTCTTCAAAGAACGAACTACAGAGCAAGCATCGACACCTTAAACAAGCGTCTTTTCATTGATTATACCGTAAGTGATCTGTTAAACGCGATCCTGGAATTAGATGAAAATAATATGGTAGCTTTGAAAGATTACTACGAGTTGTTGTTACTGCGCAGTTCCATGAAAAAGTAGAATAGATCATGATTTACTGAGAGTATCTGGATTTGTTATGATTTCGGATACTCTTTTGTTGTTGTGCACTTATGGGACAATTTAATCCTGTCTCTCCGATAAGACAGGGGAGCGCCGCAAACTCATGTCTGCCGGTGCTCCCCTACTCCTTTATTTCTATATCCTATTCTATGACATCCTAATCTTAACAACGGTCTGACATCTCTGTGCCCTGTCTCTTAGACAGGTAACCCGTAGCATATGAATGTCCTGCCTACTTGATGACCGTCCCCTTCACGTTCAGTTCCCTCGAACTGTCCAGG
>CANOCU010000081.1 GCA_947564645.1 uncultured Lachnospiraceae bacterium | reverse complement strand
CTGGTTATATTGTGATATCTCATTACATACTTTTCCTTTCTGCGATCTCCGCCATCTTCGCGTCACTGAGCCTGGTATCCCCATGCACCCGGGAATACGCCAGATAACCGTTCATACGGTCGATCTTCGTCAGATTGCGGCTGCCGCATACAGGACAGACATCCATCTCCAGCTCCTGATGACCGCAGTCATCGCAGTAAGCCAGCGACAGATTGACACCCTCATAGAATCCCATCTCCATGGCGCGGCGGATCAGAGTCTTGATGGCATCGATATTATAATCAATCGGATATTTCACGTACTGGATCTTGCCGCCGTTGGCCAGTTCCCAGAAACGGTATTCCAGATCCTGCTTCTCGATGGGCGTGATATCCTCCGTCACATGACAGTGGAAGCTGTTGGAAACATACTCCCTGTCGGACACCCCTTCGATAATACCGTATTTGGCCCGGAACTGCTTCACCTGCAGACCGCAGAGATTCTCTGCCGGCGTGCCGTAGATCGCATACAGATTGCCGTCCGCTTCCTTATACTCCGCAATCTTCTCGTTGATGTGCTCCAGCACCTCCAGCGCAAACGCGCCGTCCTCCACCAGAGACTTGCCGTTATACAGTTCCTGCAGCTCATTAAAGGCCGTGATGCCGAAGCTCGCCGTAGCCGTCTTTAAGATCGGCTTGATCTTATCGTGCAGCTGCAGATGTCCGCCCAGGAAACCGCCTTCACAGTAGGCAAGCGGATTGGTGGACGCACGCATCTCTCCCAGATAGGCATAAGTCCTGATATGCAGCTGTCTGATCAGGTTCAGATAATAATCCAGCACCTCATAGAAATCTCTGCTCTCCTGGCGGGATTTGGCCAGGATCATCGGCAGATGCAGGGATACCACGCCGATATTGAATCTTCCCACGAAAACAGGGGTATCCGCATCGTCGGCCGGATGCATACCGCCCCTCTCGTACCAGGGAGACAGGAAGGCTCTGCAGCCCATAGGGGAGATCACCTTGCCGTACTGCTTGTACATGCTTGCAATATATCCCTTGCCGGTCAGACTCAGCCAGTCCGGATACATGGTCTTGGCGGAGCACTCCACCCCCGCTTCGAATACCTCTTCCAGTTCCTTGCCCGGTCCGTGCAGATTCTCGTCATACAGAAACACGATCTTCGGGAACAGCACCGGCTTCTTGCAGTCTTTCTTCCCCTGCCCCTTACGGCGCACGTTGAGCATGACAATGGTCGCCATCTTCGCAAATCTTCCCGTGCCGATCCCCGCCGTCACGGTAATAAAGGGATAGTCGCCCCGGCTGCTGGCCACGGTATTGAATTTATATTCCCATCCCTGGAACCCCTGCTCGAATTCTTTCTTCACGTCTGCCAGCGCTTCCGCCCTGGCAGTCTCCTCGTCGATCCCCAGCCGCATATACTTCTCGATATCCCGCTTATAGGATTTCTCCGCATAGGGCTCCAAGATCTTGTCCACTTCCGGCACGGTGAAACCGCCGTACTGCTGGCTGGCCGCGCTCAGCACGATATCGCCGATCACGTCGAAGGCCACATCCAGCGTCTTTGGCTCATTATACCAGATATTGCCCATCTCGAAGCCGCCGCTCAACACTTCCGCCACATCGAACAGACAGCAGTTCATGGTGTCTCTCCTGGCAGACATGTCATGCACATACAGATAACCATCCCGGCACGCCTGGATCTCCTCCGTGGTCATAAAAAACTTCTGGTACAATTCCTTATTAAACTGATTAAAGATCAGACTTCTCTTGGTGGAGACAAGGGCGCTGTCCGTATTAGCGTTCTCCTTGTCCCCTATGTACATGATCGACTGGCTCTTCTTATACACGTCGTCCATCATGCGCACGAAATCCTGCTTATAGTTGCGATAATCACGATAACTCTTGGCAACGATGGGCTTCACATCCTCCAATGCACTCTCCACAATATTGTGCATGATCTGGATCGGGATCCGCTCTTCCCCCAGTTCGTTGACCTTATCGATCACAGTCTGGCATATATGACGCTTCTCTTCATCCGTGAATTTGGTCAGCGCACGATACGCGCTCTTGCCTACGGCGTCGATGACCTTCTGGACATTGAAATCCTCCAGGCTCCCGTCCTTCTTGATCACCCTCACGATCTTATCCGGCTTATACTCCATCTCGAAATTCTCTTCCGCCGTAGTGTCCGATGCAAACTTACTGCTCATTAACTCCCCTCCATGGTCATACTCTCTTCTTTCCTGTTACAAAAAAACGAGCAAAGCCCGTTGAAGCCTACTGCGCGAACGTTTGTTGCAATATTAAGTCAACAAATTGACATTTCCGTGTCTATCATACCGTATGGTGCTGAAGATACCGCAGAATTCAACCGATGCGCAATAGAATTATAGCAAACAAAATTTCTAATGTCGTTTACTATACAAATACAAAATATAGAGTTGGTTAACATAAAATTACTATATTTTGTGGCGTACATTCAGTATATGCCAACCGGCACCCTCTGTCAATGACCTCCTTCATAGAAAAAGCACTGAAAAAGGATATGCCATTTTGTGACATATCCCAAAAAACACTTTTCTCCGAAAATGCTATTGACAAACGCATCTTGCTGTCTATGAGCGTATCATGCCGGAAGCCGCGATCGCCTCCACCGCTTCCCGGATCTTCTCCACCGGCATCGTCAGGGCGAACCGCACGTGTCCTTTCCCCAGAGAGCCGAAGCTGCTGCCCGGTGTGCAGAGCACGCCGCTCTTCTCCAGAAGCTCCATCACAAAAGCCACGTCGTCCGTATACTCCGCCGGTATCTTCGCCCAGGCGAACATCGTTCCTTCACTGTCCTCCACCGGCCAGCCGATCTTACGCAGGCCGCCGCAGAGCGCATCCCTTCTCTCCTGATACTGCGCGCACTGCTCCTTCACTGTCTGATCGGAACCGGTAAGCGCAGCCACCGCCCCGTACTGCACCGGCAGATAGGTACCGTAGTCGATCTGGGAACGCAGCCTCTTAAAGCATGCCACCACCTCCCTGTTACCGGTGAGGAAGCTCATCCTGGCGCCGGTATAATTATAGGACTTGGACAGGGAGTAGAATTCCACCGCCGTCTCCTTCGCCCCCGGGATCCGCAGGATCGACTTCCCCACTCTGCCGTCGTAGATGATATCCGAGTAGGCATTGTCGTGTATGATCAGGATCTCATGGGCCGCCGCCCAGGGGATCAGCTTCTCGTAGAAGGCATCCGGCGCCGCCTTACAGACCGGATTCAACGGATAAGATACGACCATGCATTTCGCTCTCGCAAGCAGCGCCTCGTCCATGGAATCCAGATCCGGCAGATAATGATTCTCCTCTGTCAGATCATAGGTGACTACCTCTGCCCCGGCAAGTGACGGACCGATGCCGAAGATCGGATAGCCCGGATTGGGCACCAGCACTACATCACCCGGATTGCACAATGTCAGACAGATATGGGCGATCCCCTCCTGGGATCCGTAGACGGACATGATCTCGTCCGCCGCGAGCGCCACGTCGTACCGCTTCCTGTAACGCAGCTGCACCGCCTCGATCAGTTCCGGAATATCGATCAGCGCATATTTATAATTCTCCGGTCTTTGCGCCGCCTTCACTACCGCTTCCACCACATGCGCCGCAGGCGCAAAATCCGGCGTTCCCACGGAGAGGTTATAGATCCGCTTTCCCTGCCTTATTGCCGCATCCTTCTTCTCATTCAGCACCTGAAAAATGCCGGATTCGTAGTCTTTCATTCGATCTGCAAATTGTATGTTCATTTCCTGTTTCCTCGTTTCTGTTTTCTCTAGTACTGGTACTGTCCCAGCGCCTTCTTCAAATGTGTCCTGTACTCCTTGACAACCTCCACCGGTGCAAGGATCCTGGCGCCCACGCCAAGTCCGGTCAGCCAGCCGTAGAACTGCCCGCTGAGAGCCACCTGCACCCGCACAGAAAAGTGCTCCTCATCCCGTCTTCTCACAGGCACCTCCTTCCCGAAACGGTCCATGACCACGCCGATAAACCAGTTCTCGAATTCCAGGGTGACGATCTCCTCCCGTCCCCCGAACATACCGAATGTCTTATTGGCATAGGCGGCGATATCGAAGCGCTCGAACAATGCCGCGCCCTGCCGTCCGGTGCCGGTCAGCACCCGGATCTGTCCCATCTTATCTACCCGGAAATGCTTGATCGTATCGCTCTCGCCGTCGTGACCGATCAGATAATAATTCTCGTCCTTACAAGTCAGCGCCCAGGGGCTGATCTGATAGAGCTTGCCGTCCTTGCGCGGCACCAGTTCCTTCTCCAGATTCCACTCCAGATACTGAAAAGAGATCTGTTCGTTATTCTGGATCGCCCGGTGGATATCGTCCACTATGTAATAGATACTCTCGTTGGCCGTCTTCACCCGGTTAGCCACATAGACCTGCCGCTGCAGCTGCCCGGCCTCCGCTTTCGAAGCCAGCTTCTCGATCTTACCAATCAGTTCCCTGGATTTCTTTACCGTCAGAAAACGGGACGCCTGCACCGCCTCCACCAGCAGCTTTAATTCCGCCAGTTCAAATTCCCGCCCGGCCAGATAATAGCCGCCGCCCGTCTTCGCCTTGACTAACACGATATCGTATCCGAATTCGATCAGCTGCGCGATGTCGTCGTAGATGCTCTTACGCTCTGCCCGAATCCCATATTCCGCCAGCCCGTCGATCAGCGCCTGAGCCCCCAGGCAGTGTTCCTCATCGGACTGCTCCGTAAGGATCTTCACCAGGTATAGTAATTTCAGTTTCTGATTGCCGCTCTTTGCCATGTTCCACTCCTGTATCCTGTCCTTCGTTTTCATCCTGCGCGAAGCTTCCTGCGATACGATTCACAGCTTCCAGCTTGTGTGTACGCTCAGCGCAGCAAGTGCGCAGAGCTGTTGCCATAGTCTTTCTTTTCATACTTCTTCCAGAAGTCCCGGAAGTTCCCTCAGATGCCGAATCTCATAGTCGATCTGTACGTCAACATCCTTCTCTCTTTCTTCCGGATTAAACCAACAGGCGGCAATCCCCGCATTGTTGGCCCCCTGCATATCACTGGTCAGAGAGTCTCCCACCAGAATACAGCTCTCTCTCGTTCCCTCCGGCAGCGCCGCGAAACAGGCGTCGAAGTATCCCTTCATCGGCTTCGGATATCCCATCAGCTCCGACACGAATACGCCGTCCACCAGTTGATCGAGTCCCGACAGCTTCATTTTATTGCTCTGCGTTGTATTGACGCCGTTGGTCACCACATATTGGCGGTACCCCAGGTCACGCAGCTTCGTGACCACTTCCACGGCACCGTCCATATAATAGTAGACACTGCCTAATGCCTCCTGATAGGAATCCGCGATCTCTTCCGGCCTGATATGCCGGATCCCCAGTTCCGCAAGCAGCACCCGGAACCTGCCCACCTTCACTTCTTCCTTCGTGATCTCGTCCCGCTCCAGCCTGTTCCAGTGATCCCGGTTGATGACTTCATACCGGGCGGCGATCTTATCATCGATATACAGATCGTATTGTGCGAACACGGCCCGGATCGCATACGCCATGGAACGGTCAAAGTCTAACAGCGTCTGGTCCAGATCCCACAGGACCGTCGTGTATTTTCCCATGCTTCCCTCCAGTCTCCAAAACGGAAAAAGCCAGACCCGCCGGCCTGACTTTCAAACCACCTCATACCTGCCCACATCGTCCTATATACAAATACCGATGAGCAGCAATCCTTCCTGAAAAGCAGACCCAAGATCAAACGGCCGCGCTTCCACCGGCGCCGTCCGTCTGCGCACCGCCACCTGCCTGCGCCGCCTTGGCATCCTTACTCTTCCTCCACTTCACGCCGATGATACATGCCACCACAACGACCGCAATGATAAATACAAATACCAGTAAGTAAGATAAAAAAGCGTTTACAAACAAGATCAAATTCGTCATCTGTTTTCCCCTTCCCATCGTATTCTGCCAAAAATTGCTTTCTTTCAAAAACCATATCTATGATACCACCAATCAGAAGGTATCGTCAAGTAAGTCTGTACCATCTGCCGCGGTTGTAGCCAATTTGTCACAGCGTTCGTTCTCCGGATGGCCGTCATGTCCTTTCACCCACCGGAACGTCACCTGATGCGGCTGTTTTGCCCGCAGAAGCCGCTCCCAAAGATCGATGTTCTTGACCGGCTTATTGCCTGCCGTCTTCCAGTTTCTCCGGATCCATCCATCGATCCAGTGCTGGTTAAAGGCATCCGTCACATATTTGGAATCCGAGACCAGCGTAACCTCGCACGGCTTTGTCAGCGCTTCCAGTCCCACGATCACCGCCATCAGCTCCATGCGGTTGTTGGTCGTCTTCTTATACCCCGCCGAATACTCCCGCTCATGCAGCATCCCCTTCGGATCGATATACTGCAGTACCGTACCGTAACCGCCCGGCCCTTCCGGATTACCGCGGGCCGCACCGTCGGTATAGATCGTCACTTTCATTTATCGTTTACTCCATTTCTATGCCATATCCGCTAATCATTCTATCACTGCCTGCTACTTCCAGTTTCCTTCCGCCAGAAAATGTCCGGCCATCGCTTCCGCATCCGCGATGATCCGGTCGTCATATCCCAGCATCTTAAGCAGCGCGATGGCGTTGCGCGTCGTGGCAGGCCCCGGCAGCAATGTATACGGGAAGAACACGTCGTCCTCCTCGATCCGTTCCTCAAAGTGATAATTATCGTATTCCTTCTCCAGCAGCCTGGTCAGCTCCACATCGTGGGTCGCCGCAAAGCAGATCACATGCTCTGCAGAGAGCATCTTCATGATCTGCGTGGAAGCTGCAATCCTTTCCACCGTATTGGTACCCCGCAGCACCTCGTCCACGAAACAGAGCACGCAGCCACCCTCCTCCCCGGCCAGCCTCACCTGATCGAGGATCCGTTTGATGGCTCTGATCTCCACCATATAGTAACTCTGGCCACTGATCAGATCATCCTTCAGCGACATGGACGAAAGGATCCGGAAAAGCGGCGCCTCATACCGGTCTGCAGGACAGGTGTGTATCGTCTGCGACAACACGGCGCAGAGCGCCACGGCGCGCAGGAAGGTGGATTTTCCGGAAGCGTTGGAACCGGTCAGCAGAACCCCCTTATCCGTATCAATGGAATTCTTCACCGGATCCGCCAGAAGCGGATGATACAGCTGTTCTATCACCATACGTCTGCCCGGCCCTTCCTCAAGCCTGAGCTTCGGCACACAATACGCCGGCAGGCTCTTCCTGTAAGAACCGATCACCACCGCAGTCTCGATCCTGCCAAGCAGTGTCACCATCTCGTCGATCTCGTCAAGATGTCCCCGCACGGCATTCAGTGCATTGTTAAACTGGATCAGATCCAGATAAAAGACCATCCGCACATAGTCCAGGATCAGACTAAGGGGATCACCGTTCCCCTTTTCCACATAGACAAGCAGATAAGAGTTGCGGATAAATCCCTTCATTTTCTGATGACAGTCATGCAGGCGCTCCCTCTCCCCGGCAATGCCCTCCGTCTTCATCCGGCCCATCTGCTCCGCCGCATCCAGCATTCTCTTGATATAGCGGAAACTGGTGATGTATGGCTCGATCTGCTTGTACTCCCTGAAATACCCGATCAGATTATGGCACACCACCACAAGCAGCGCGACAATTCCGACGGGCGGCGATACGAACATACTGCCGATACACGCAAGAAACAACAGGTTATACAGAATGTACTTCCCGTTCCTGCGCTCTCCCAGTATATCCAGGTTCTCGATATACTCATGCAGCGAATAGCGCCCCATTCTTCCAAGCTGATAGAACAGGCTCTGTATCTGATGACGGTCTTCTTCCTGCTCCATAAAAAATGCGATCTTTTCTTCCCATTTCTCCAGTTCTTCCAATCCGTCAAACGGCGTCCGCAGCCTGTAATACAGATATTCGTCTCCCGCAGCGCTGCAGGAGACGTTGATCTGCTGATAGACGCTGTCCATATTCAGATCGTTCCACGTAATATCGTCGATCTGGTTCTTATGCGGATGTCTCAGATAATACTTCTGAATATGCTCCAGTTCCCCCACTTTGTACTCCCGGTCGGAAGCCATACCGTAGCTTTGATAGATCTGCTGCAGATTATGTTTGTGAAAGGCCCTGCTGTTACTGTATTCCTTACCCATAATGAGCACGATCAGAAAGAGGACCATGCCCGCCAATACTAAACCATCCATATCTATCTGAGACTGTCTATAATCTCATTTGCCTTTCTGTAGATTTCCTCCACGTCATAGCGGTCCGTAAAGATACCGTTTTCATACAGGATCCTGCCCTGGATCATGGTCATCTTCACGTTCTGCTTGCTGCCGCTGTAGACCAGATTCTTGGGAATATTATTAAAGGGCTGCATGTTGGGCTGATGCAGATCGATCATGATAAGATCCGCCGCCTTCCCCGGTGCCAGCACATCCGTATCCGGCAGATACATGGCTTTCGAGCCGTTTACGGTCGCCATCTTCAACACTTCCCAGGCATCCACGGCGGAGGCATCCTGCTCCCGCAGCTTGGCAAGCCCCGTCACTAAGAACATCTCCCGGAACATATCAAGGCAGTTGTTGCTGGCAGGCCCGTCCGTACCGATGGCTACATTAATACCTCTTTTCAGATAATCGGAGATTGGCGCGATGCCGCTGGCAAGCTTCGTGTTGGAGCCCGGGTTTGTCACCACGGTAAGCCCGCGCCTGCCAAAGATCTCCAGATCCTCCTCGTCCATCCACACACAGTGATAACCGCCGCCGCCATAATCGAACATACCGATGGTGTCAAGCAGCTTCGCGGGCGACATACCGTACCGCTCCCTGCATCCTTCCACTTCCGACTTCGTCTCTGCCAGATGGGTGTACACCGGCGCCTTGTACTTGTGCGCGATCTGCGCCACCCGCTCCATCAATTCTCTGGAACAGGTGTACTCCGCATGAAAACCGATAAAATAGCTGAGCAGCGGATCCTCATGGTTCAGCGCCTGGTAACGCTGTTCCAGCAGCTCCAAAGAAGGCTCGAAGTCCGTCTGCCCGCTGGTCCCGCTCACCTGCACGCAGCGCATCCCCATCTCCACACAGGCTTTGGCCGTAGTCTCCGGCGTCAGATACATATCGAAGATCGCCGTGATGCCGCTGGTCAGATATTCCAGCACCGCCAGCTTCGTCAGATGATAGATCATCTCCCCATCCATCTTCGCCTCCACCGGGAAAACCTGCTGGAACAGCCAGTCCTGCAGCGGCAGATCATCCGCATAGGAACGCAGCAGCGTCATACCGGAATGGGTATGGGCATTCTTGAAACCGGGCATCAGAAGATTACCCTCACAGTCGATCTCCCTGTCCCATCTGAGCGCCTCTTTGTCAACGCTGCCGCCGGCAAAGACACCGTCCGTATCGCTGCCGTCGCCCACATAGAGGATCTTACCGTCCTTTACCCAAAGTTCCCCCTCTGTCAGCTGATCCGTAGCCATTGTCAGTATCCTTGCGTTATAGAATCTGTAATTCATCTGTCCTTCCCTCCGTGTTATCACCATGATTTCCCTATGCGAAACCAGGAATCCATGTTAAATCAGTTCCCGAAACTTCGTGATCGACTCCACCAGCAGTTTCTCGAATTTAGGCGCCACTGCATTGGCCGCTTCCTGTACTTCCTCATGGGTCAGCGGCGCACTGTTCATGCCTGCCGCCAGATTGCTGACGCAGGAAACGCCGCAGATCTTCATCCCCATATGGTTAGCGGCGATCGCCTCCACTACGGTGCTCATGCCGACCGCACTGGCTCCTAGCTTATGCAGCAACTGGATCTCCGCCGGAGACTCGAAGGAAGGACCTGTCAGCTGCGCATAGATTCCCTCGAACAGCTCGATCTCATATTCCTTCGCCGTGCTTCTGATGATCTCCTGTAAGTCTTCATCGTAGACATGAGACATGTCCGGGAACCTTGTTCCCAGCTCCTCAATATTGGCGCCGATCAACGGATTCGGTGCGAAGATCGAGATATGATCCTGGATCAACATCAGGCTGCCCGCATGGAAGGCCGGATTGATACCGCCGGAAGCATTGGTCAGAAACAACACCTTCGCTCCCATCATCTTCATCAGACGGGTGGGCAGCACCACATCCGTGATCGGATATCCTTCATAGTAGTGTACGCGCCCCTGCATCAGCACCACGGGCACCTCGTTGATATAGCCTAAGATAAATTTCCCTGCATGTCCCGGCACCGTGGAGACCGGAAATCCCTCGATCTCGCTGTAGGGAAGCTCCGCCCTGACATCCACCGTCTTTGCGAAATTGCCAAGCCCGGAGCCCAACACTACCGCCACTTTGGGCTCGAAGTCGATCTTTGCCTTGTAACACTCATAACATTTTAATAATTTTTCGTATACTGGATTCATACTACTACCGCCTTTCTTTTTTTATTATATTTGTTATACCGCTTACCATCGTTATCCTAATTGTATGGTACGATAAATTGTATAGTAGGATCAATTATATGGTAGGATCACCGGTGTGTAACAACATACTTCTGATTTTGACTGTTTGGCTTATCCGGAAGCGTCATGGTGATCTCACCGGCGTCAATTAACGGCCGCAGATAATTTCTGGTAAAATTCTTCATCCCCTTAAACCCACAATACTCTGCAATCTCAGATTTTTTTCTGGGTTCTGCACAATAAAACAATATTTTCTCCCGTACAGTAACTTGGGTCTTAACTTGAGTCTTAACTTGGGTCTCTTCCTTCGTTTCCTTTGCCGTCTCTGCAATGTGATCAAAAGAAAACGCATCATTTAACGGCACAATAATACGAAATACATCCCCTTTCACAAAATGCCGGATCCCAGACGGTCCGCTCTTCCGATCGTTCTGAAGAAAGAGGCTATGATCGGATTCTTCGGATTTGGTTCCAGATTTTCCGGCGTAATAATGCATACTGTCCGAAATGTGCTAATATCCAAAAGTGATTCTCCCTTAAAGTACTTCCTTTTCTGTTCTAATGTTTTATATTTTAACACTATTTCACGTCGGCGTAAATGCCGTATCTTATTTTATCATCACGAATAAGAGCAGGATACGTTTCCGATCCCGCTCTTATATCTGATCCGCGCTCTGTTTTTCCTAACGGCGCTTCCTGTATCAGAAAGCCGCTTCAAATAATGATACACACCATCCCGCCGTTGCAGTCATTGACGATCTTCTGCATGGTCTCCTGCAGCTTCACCTGGCTCTCCTCGTTGATCATGGAGATCTTGCCCGTAATCCCGTCATTCACTAACTGCTCCACCGTCTTGCCGAAGATATTCGTCTCCCAGATCCCTTCCTCGCTGGTCTCCGTGTCCGAGATAAACTGGATCAGATCTCTCGCCTGCTCCTCCGTGCCGACGATGGGGGATATCTCCGTCTCGATGCTGGCCTTGATCATATGGATGCTGGGGCTCTCCGCCTTGATCTTCACTCCGAACTTATTCCCCTGTCTGATCAGCTCCGGCTTCTCCAGCATGATCTCCTCACGGTCCGGCATCACGACGCCGTACCCCTTATACCGCACGGATTCCAGCGCATGAAGCACCTTCACATACTCCCGCTTCATCTTCGCCATCTCTTTTAACATGGCAAGCATCTGATACTCGCTTCCCACCGACTCTCCTACCAGATCGCTGATCATCTCATAGTAATAGGAATCGTCCACGTCCAGCAGCACCCTCACACTGCCGTCGGACATATTGATGCCGTCCAGCTTACACTTCCTGATGTATTCGCTTTCCGGCATAAAGCTGCCCGATGTGATATCCCGGATATTACTTAAGCTGCTCATCAGGTTCTTGATCTGGGCGATGATGTCCTGCTTCATCTTGTGATCGTAAGGCAGCATCTCCACCCATTTTGGCATATAGAATTCAATCATGGTAAGCGGAAATTCATAGAGGATATTCTCCATGATATGATTGATATCCTCCCGCTTTAACTGCTCGCAGTTCACCGGTATCACGGTCACCTGGTACTTCTCGCTGATCTCGTCCGCCAGCATCCTGGTGTCTTCCGCATAGGGCTTCGCGGAATTCAGCAACACGATAAAGGGTTTCCCCAGCGCCTGCAGTTCCGTGATCGTGCGCGCCTCCGCCTCTAAGAAGCTGTCGCGTCCCAGCTCGCCGAAGGAACCGTCGCAGGTCACCACGATGCCGATCGTGGAATGATCCTTGATCACCTTCCTGGTGCCGATCTCCGCCGCCTTCGTAAAGGGAATCTCCTCCGCCGACCATGGCGTCTTCACCATGCGCTCCACATCTTCCTCCATATGGCCGGTGGCGCCCTCCACCATATAGCCTACACAGTCGATCAGCCGGATATCCACGTCAATATCCGTCCCCAGCCTGATATGCGCCGCCTCCTTGGGAATAAACTTAGGCTCCGTCGTGGTCACCGTCCTGCCGCCCGCACTCTGGGGCATCTCATCCTGGGCACGCTCCTTCTCATTCTCGTCCTCCATAAAGGGCAGCACCAGCAGATTCATAAACCGCTTGATAAAAGTCGATTTCCCTGTCCTCACCGGCCCTACCACGCCCAGATAGATTTCTCCTCCCGTGCGCAGCTGTATATCTTTATACAGGTCATATGTATTATTCTGTAAGAAATCCATATAAAAATCCTCCTGCTTATACTGGTAAATGTATATGCAGGAGGACGTTCATCTATTCGGCTCCTTCTTCGATTTTATGGAAAATAATACAGTTAGGCTGGTTTACCTTCATCTCCCTGCCATTCATGACAAGCAGTCCGTTCTCCAGATCTACCGTGAAGAAGGTCATCGTATCCGATTCGTGGTTCAGGGACACCAGATGTCTGTTGTCCGGGAAAAGGTTCGCATCCTTCGGATAATCACCGCTGATCGGCAGGCACAGAATCTTGGAAAGCATTCCCGTCTCCGGATCGACCCGGTAGATAATGGTACTGTTATCCCCGGCATTGGAACTCACCACATATTGGAAATCTTCAGAAATATTCAGCGCGCTGGCCGCCGAACCGCCGGCATGGTAATCATTCAGTGTGGAGATTGTCTGAATCTTCTCAAATTCCGGATTGCCATCCACTTCCTCATACGTATAGACATCGATATAGTTCTTCAATTCATGAACGATATACATATATCTGCCGTCCTTGGAAAACTTCAGATGACGCGGCGCCGATTCCTGCTCACTTCTCACCATATCAATGGGACGCAGCTTGCCATTCTTGTGATCGAGACGATAAACATTAACATGATCCAGTCCCAGATCCGCCGCACACAGATAATGATTATCTCTCGTCATCTTCACACAATTGACATGCGGCCTGAAGTTCCGCTCCGCTATACTGCCCAGACCCTTGTGGTAGATCTCATCCGTGATATCCCCCACGCCACCGTCCTCCCGCAGTCTGAGCACGGTGATCTTCCCGTCATGATATCCTCCTACGAACAGGAATCTGTCCTCATAATCCGTAGAAAGGTAACAGCCGCGCATTCCATTGATACTGCTGGCATTGATAACCTCTAGGTCTCCGCTTGGCAGGATCCTGTACGCCTCTACCCCGAAATCAGTAATGGAATACAGGAATTTCTTATTATGAGAAATGGATATATAAGATGAATTGGTGATCCTGACCTGGTTCTTCTCAGACAGCCTTCCCTTCTCCATGTCCACATCGTAAATCTTAATGCCGTATTTCTCCACATTGCCTACCGTATAGGTAGAAACATACGCTACATACTTCTCCTGACTCATATCCAAAACCATGCCTTTCTTATATCGTTCTTTTCGTTCTGCCCGTTGTCTGACTAGATTTTATCACAAATTCCCATCCATGTTAATCATTTTCACAAAAAATGATTTTATTTTTAAAAACCCATTGACATGGCACCTCTTTTTTGTATAATGAGACTCAGTGTCTGTTTAGTTTTAGTAAACTTTGAGTTTATTATGACTGAGTATCCGGTCCACGAAAGACCCCGTTTCTTTCATCGGCCGGCTGCCCGAAAGCAGGGACCAATACAGAGCACAGAAACCAACACTACTACATAACTACTACAGAACTGCTACAGAAAGAGACCGATACAGTATGGACAGTAATTCCAGCCGAATGGAAATCGGCAGTAAGATCAGAGAACTGCGCAACCTGAAGGGACTGACCCAGGAAGAGCTGGCGGACCGCTGCGAGTTATCCAAAGGCTTTATCAGCCAGTTGGAGAACGACCTGACCTCCCCTTCCATCGCCACTCTGATCGATATTTTACAGTGCCTGGGCACGAACCTTAAGAATTTCTTCCACGATGCGGACGACGAGCAGATCGTCTTCCACAGCGAAGATTATTTCGAGAAGACCGACACGGAACTGCACAACAAAGTGGAATGGATCATTCCCAACGCGCAGAAGAACATGATGGAACCGATCCGTGTCACCCTGGATCCCGGCGGTTCCACCTATCCCGATCAGCCCCACGAGGGGGAAGAATTCGGCTATGTGCTTTCCGGTTCCGTCACCATCGTGATCGGGAATCGCAGCATAAAGGCGAAGAAGGGCGAGGCCTTCTACTATACGGCCAGTTCGGAGCACTATATCAAGGCCGGCGGCAAGAGCGGCGCAGTCTTTCTCTGGATCAGCACACCGCCGAACTTTTAGAACATCCCGGCCGCATGGTTTGCAAGGTTTCATACGACAGAGAATGCGAAAAGAAAACACGGAGGATTTGTCCATGTCCAAAGAATTGATCCATTTAAACAATATCTCCAAATCCTTTGACGGACAGATGGTCTTAGACGAACTGAATCTGACCATCCATGAGAACGAATTCGTCACACTGCTTGGCCCCAGCGGCTGCGGCAAGACCACTACCCTGCGCATACTGGGCGGATTTGCCACGCCGGATACCGGAAGCGTTGTTTTCGACGGACAGGACATCACGAAGCTTCCGCCGAACCTGCGGCCGTTAAACACGGTGTTTCAGAAATACGCGCTTTTTACCCATATGAACATCGCCGAGAACATAGCTTTCGGCTTAAAGATCCGGAAAAAATCCAAAGACTATATTGCGGATAAGATCCGTTATGCCCTGAAACTGGTCAACCTGGAAGGCTACGAGAACCGGATGCCGGATTCCTTAAGCGGCGGCCAGCAGCAGCGTATCGCCATCGCCCGCGCGATCGTCAACGAGCCCCGGGTGCTGCTCTTAGACGAACCGCTTGGCGCACTGGATCTAAAGCTGCGCCAGGAAATGCAGTACGAGCTGATCCGCATGAAAAACGAACTGGGCATCACTTTCGTCTACGTCACCCATGACCAGGAGGAAGCGCTGACCATGTCCGACACCATCGTCGTCATGAACCAGGGTTATATCCAGCAGATCGGCTCCCCGGAATCCATCTACAACGAACCGGAGAATGCCTTCGTGGCGGACTTTATCGGGGACAGCAACATCATCTCCGCCACCATGATCGAAGATAAGCTAGTCAGCATACTGGGCACCCGTTTCGCCTGCGTGGACACGGGCTTCGGACACAATAAACCGGTGGATGTGGTGATTCGGCCGGAGGATGTGGAACTGGTCGCTCCCACGGAAGGCATTCTGACAGGCGTGGTCAGCCATCTGATCTTCAAGGGCGTACACTACGAGATGGAAGTCATGGCCGGCGGCTTCGAATGGCTGGTACATTCCACCGCCCTCCATCCGGTGGGCGAGAAAGTGGGCATCCGGGTCGATCCCTACAACATCCAGATCATGAACAAACCGGAATCTGAGGACGAGGAGGCGGTAGCAGTTGACATCTAAAAGAAAATGGCTTTCGGCCCCTTATACACTCTGGTCGCTGGTCTTTATCATCATTCCGCTTTGCATGATCTTCTATTACGGGCTGACCGATAAGACCGGCGCTTTTACCCTGGAAAACATCACGGCCATCGCGACGGCAGAACACGCAAGAGCGCTTCGCCTTTCCATCCTGCTGTCCCTGATCAGCACATTGATCTGCTTTCTGCTGGCCTATCCGCTTGCCATGATCCTGGCAAACATGAAGGTGAGCCAGCACAGCTTTATCATATTGATATTCATTCTGCCCATGTGGATGAACTTCCTGTTGCGCACCCTCGCCTGGCAGACCCTTTTGGAAAAAAGCGGCGTGATCAACAGCATCCTCACGTTCCTTCACCTGCCGAATATCAATATCATCAATACGCCTTATGCCATTATTCTGGGTATGGTCTATAACTTCCTGCCCTTTATGGTACTTCCTTTGTACAACGCCCTGTCCAAGATCGACGAGAATGTGGTAAATGCCGCCAGAGATCTGGGTGCAGACAATCTGCATACCTTTTTCCGTATCATACTGCCCCTCTCCGTACCGGGTATCATCAGCGGGATCTCCATGGTCTTCGTTCCGGCGCTGACTACCTTCGTGATCAGTTCCCTGCTTGGCGGCAGTAAGATCCTTCTGATCGGCAACGTCATCGATCAGGAATTTACCCAGGCCTCCAACTGGCATCTGGGCAGCGGCCTGTCCATCGTGCTGATGCTCTTCATCATCCTGAATATGATCGCGTCCGCAGTGTTTGACAAAGAAGGGGAGGGATCCATGCTATGAGAAATGCCGTAAAGAAATTGTATATCGCGCTGATCTTCCTTTTCCTCTATGCGCCTATCGCGACCTTGATGGTACTGTCCTTCAACGCCAGCAAGACACGGGCCAAATGGGGCGGCTTCACCTTCAAATGGTATGCGCAGCTGGTGCACAATGACGATATCCTGCGGGCCCTGGGGAATACGCTGCTGATCGCGCTGCTCTCCTCCGTCATCGCCACGGTGATCGGCACCATAGCCTGCATCGCCATGAACAATATGAAGAAACGGACGCGCACCATTATGATGGGGATCACCAATATTCCCATGCTGAATGCGGATATCGTGACCGGCATCTCCCTGATGCTGCTATTTATCAGCTTCGGCTTCCGCTTCGGCTTAGGAACGATACTGCTTTCGCATATCACCTTTAATATTCCCTACGTGATCCTGAGCGTCATGCCGCGCATGAAGCAGCTGAATCCAAGTATCTATGAGGCGGCCCTGGATCTGGGGGCCACGCCGGTGGCTGCCTTCTTCAGGGTGGTGTTTCCGGACCTTATGCCCGGTATTCTGTCGGGCTTCCTGATGGCCTTTACGATGTCGCTGGATGACTTTATCATCACCCACTTTACGAAAGGCGCCGGTGTGGATACGCTGTCCACCAAGATTTATACGGAGGTCAGAAAAGGGATCAAACCGGAGATGTACGCACTCTCCACGATCATCTTCGCGGCAGTGCTGGCACTGCTTTTGCTGGTAAATGCGGCCCCAGAGAAGCGTGAGAAGAATTGACGGCTGGATGTCCGGATCATCAGACAATACCGCCCGGTCAATGCAGAGAACAGATAGTAACAGTTCAGCCTTCGGCTGCTCTGTTACAACAGATAACGTGCAAAAGGAGTATTACGACTATGAAAAAAAGATACACAGACAACAAAGGTAACAAGAATCATAACAAGGCGCTGCTCGGAAGCATTCTGCTTCTGGCCGCTGTGGGAATGGCGGGCTGCGGTTCCACCGGCGGCGGAGAAAACGGTCAGGTGATCGTGTATAACTGGGGAGAGTATATCGACCCGGAGACGATCGAAATGT
>CANOCU010000080.1 GCA_947564645.1 uncultured Lachnospiraceae bacterium | reverse complement strand
CTGTCTGAGAGCCGCCTTCCGCCATTCTCTTCGCGGAAGCCATGGAACTGTCCTGGGTAAAATATTCCTGATCGAGACAGCCTGCCGCATACAGCTCATGCGCCCATTTTACCGCTTCTTTATAGTGATCCGTGATCGGTACAAATGCCGGATTGCCTGATGCATCAATCTGCATGAAATTCCCGGTTCTGCTGACGATCGTTCCAAAAGGCGCCAGAAGATTGCTGAGATCCCCGGCCAGTGAACCGGCATTCGTATACGGAATCTCATTGTTCGGGTCACCGTCGCCGTCCGCATCCTGCTCCTTGAATGCCTTCAACACGTCCGCCAGTTCCTCATAGGTGGTAGGCATCGAAAGTCCCAGATTGTCCAGCCATTCCTTATTAATATACATGGAATTGGCTACCTTCGGGCGCAGAGGCAGTTTCTTGACCAGACTGTAGATCTCGCCATCACGATTCTGTGCCGCTGCCTTAAGCGCCGGCTCCTTCTCGAATATAGCCGTCAGATTCGGCATATTCTTCTCGATGCCTTCTGTCAGTTCCACGAAATAGTCCTTGTTCTGTGCCACATCCGTCTCCGTCAGGCAGATCGATCCGAAGAATGCATCCGGCAGATCTCCCGATGCCAGAAGCAGTGATTTCTGCTCTGTCCAGTCGCTGTTATAATATACCTGCCAGTTGATCTTAATATTGTGTTTCTCTTCTAATTCCTTCATGATGCCTTCGTTCATGAATTCATTGGGCCAGGCGTCCGTCCATCTCACCGTAGCGATTGTGAACTCTTCTACGCCGTCCGCCGTCTCTCCCGAATCCCCTGACGCATCCGCCTGTGCACCGTCCGCACTATCCCCGGATGCTCCGTCAGAACCACCGCAGCCGGTAAGCGTCCCGGCCACCATTGCCGCCGCCATCATTACACTGAGCAGTCTGCCTGCTACTTTCTTTCTCATACTGTTAATCCTCCTTCATCATGATTTCATACATTTATTTTTGCATATTTCTAAAATTACTTTCTAAAAACATTGCCTTTATCATGCCGATTCTTCCGCAGTTTCTCTGCCGATACATCATCCTTTGACTGCTCCGATCATAACGCCCTGGTTAAAGTATTTCTGTACGAAAGGATACATACACATGATCGGCGCCGAGGAGACAACGATCGCTCCATACTTGATCAATTCCGCTGCCTGTCTTGCCTCTGTGGCAGCCGTTCCGGTCATCATCATACTGGCCGTCTGGTTATTGATCAGAATATTTCGAAGCACGATCTGTAATGGCTGCAGCATTTCATCCCGCAAATAGATCAAAGCGTTAAAATATGAGTTCCAGTGTCCTACCGCGGACCACAGCGCGATCACTGCGATCACTGCCTTGGACAGAGGCAATACGATCCTGAAGAAAAAGTTCAGGTTCCCGCAGCCGTCAATCTGAGCCGCTTCCCACAAGTCATCGGGAATATTGTTGGAGAAGAACGTCCTTCCCACAATGATATAGTATGTAATGACCGAAAACGGAAGGATCATTACCCACCTCGTATCCAGCAGATGGAAGTTCCTGACGATCAGGTAGGTCGGAATCAAGCCGCCGCCGAAGAACATGGGAATCAGGTAGAAAAAGGTAATCAGCTTCTTACCCACCAGATTCTTTCTGGAAAGCGCATAGGATGCCGAAATATTCACCACCAGATTCGCACAGGTCCCAAGCACCGTATAGATGATCGTGTTCTTGTAACCCGTCCACAACTGCTGGTAATTCAACAACTGCTCGTATCCCCGCATGTTGATTCCCTTCGGCCAGAAGAGAATGTTACCGCTGGATACATCCGTCGGATTGCTGATGGAAGCAATCACGATAAAGTACATCGGATACACCGTTATCACAATAAGAAGCACGGCAACCGCATAGATAATAAAATCGAATATCTTATCCTGTCTGGATTTCTGAATCTTATTTTTTGTAATAGCTCTGCTCATGACTGCCCTCCTATACCAATGATGTATCGCTCATCTTCTTCGATATGTAGTTCACCGTCACCAGAAGTACCAGGTTGATCAGGTTATTAAACAGACCGATCGCCGATGAAAGGCTGTACTGACTGCTGACCAGACCCATCTTATACACATAAGTGGAGATGATCTCACTGGATGCCGTATTCAAATTATTCTGCAGCAGATACACCTTCTCGAACCCGACATTCATAACGCTTCCCATTCGCAGGATAAACATGACTGTCGCCGTGGGCATAAGCAGCGGGATATCGATCTTTAACATCTTCTGCCATTTGGATGCGCCGTCCATCGTTGCCGCTTCATACAGGGACGGATCAATCGCTGCCAATGCCGCGATATATAGAATACTGTCCCATCCCAAATGCTGCCAGACCTCCGTCCACACATAGACGCTGGGGAACGCACCCGCGGATCCCATCACGTTCGGCATCTGGATTCCGATCAGACTGAGCAGTTTTGCGATCACGCCTGAACTCGGTGACAGGAACAGGATGATCATACCGCACATAACTACCGTGGAAATAAAATGCGGCAGATAGGTAGATACCTGGAAAATCTTCTTGAATTTCCCTGTCCGCATCTGGTTACAGATCAGCGCAAGCACGATCGGCAGGGGAAACGTCACCACAATACTGTAAATACTCAGAAGCAGCGTATTCTTGATCGTCGGCCAGAACTGAAAAGAATTGAAGTATTGTTTGAAGTACTTAAGTCCGGCCCACGAACTCCCCATGATCCCTTTCGCCGGTGTGAAATCCTTGAAGGCGATCACAACACCGTACATCGGCAGATAGGTGAATATGAACATAATGATAAACGATGGCAGCAACAGCAGATATAGCGCGCGGTCGCTGTAAACCCTGTGCCAGATGTTTCTTTTTTTGCTTACCGCATTTTTCTTACTCATCAACATGCCTCCTCACTCTCATAACAGTTTCCTATTACTGTTCACGTCCCGGGATCCGTTCACAGCAGCGGTTTCTTTTCTGTTATTTCATTTCTGATGAGTAGATTTTATCTTTTTTTAAGATTTGACTCTATAAATTTTCGGCTTAGAAAATAACAAAAAAGAGCAGGTTTTCGTCAATCTGCTCTTTCTCTTGATATCATTTTTTTGTTAGTATGTCAGATTTTTGTTAAATATACCTGGTGTAGTGGATTTTACGCCACTTTTGTATACAATCTGCCCACCAAATCACTTGTTGTAGCGGTTTCTGAATTCATTAGGTGTACATCCCGCATAATCGCGGAATGTCTTGCTAAAGTAGGAGAAATTCGTATACCCCACCAGCGTGGCAACCTCGCTCACGCTGCGGGCCGTGTTCCGGAAATAGTCTCTGGCCTTCTCCATCCTTCTGGCCGAGACATAATTCGGTATACTCATACCGGTGTGCAGGGCAAATTTCTTCGACAGATAATCTTCCGATATGTACGCCCTGGCGGCCAACTTTGCCCTGGAAAGATCTCCTCCCAGATTCTCTTCTATATAATGTATGATCTGTTCCACCACATTCTCTTCGGTATCCTCAACCCGGATCACGGCCTTAAGCTTCTTAAACAGAATATGGATGAATTCTTTCATATCCCGCAGTGTCCAGGAGGCTTTATTGCAGTAATATTCAAATTCCCCGGCCTCGAAGATCTGATTCAGCAGGATATCATTCTCCATCATGAAATGAAAGACCATCTGCTGCAGATCGGCCTTGAAACGCCCAAACACCTCCACATTCGCCTGCCCGCTTCGCCAGAGAGCGGTCACATATTCTCCGATCTGTGCTGACACCTCATCGATATCCTGCATCCGCACCATATTCTGTTCCCACAAAGAGAAGTCCGGCGGCATATACACCGCTTCCCTTCCCTGCCATTCTTCTTCAAGCAGGATCCCTTCTTCACCGGGAACCCCTTCCCGTACCATCTGCAGCACGGCATCCAGCTGTTCACGGCTTGTCCCGACATCAAAAGGCCTGCCCACATAAATACAGGCCGCCACATGCAGTTCTCCTTTGATCTTGGAAAGCAGCCTCCTCATATCGTCCCGAAACGCTTCTTTATCCTCCGGGATGCCCTTACACACGATCATAAAGCAGTCATCACTGTACCTGACTATGATATCTGTCCTATATCCGTCCCCATGCATAAATTCTTCAGCCATATGGATCAATGTAGGGGAAAAGACCGCATCACTCTGTGCTTTCCGATGCTCCATCCCTCTGAAAATCCGCAGCATACAAAGGATCAGCATCTCATCCGGGCCATATAAGCTTCCTTCCGTTCCAGTCACCCCGGCTGCTTCTCCTGCCTGAAGGCTGCGCCAGTATTTCTCCTTTGTCTGCTGTCTGTCCTTACCACTCGCATCCTTCCCGGCGCGCATCTGCTCCACAAGGCTTCCCAATACGTTTTCCAGATCTCTGTTAGACACCGGCTTTAGCAAATATCCTCTTGAATGCAGTTCCAGTGCTTTCTGCGCATAGGCAAAGTGCGCATAACTACTTAAATAGATACATTCCACGGGCAATTTCCGCTCTCTTACCCATTCCAGCAGCTCCAGTCCGCTTCCCTGCGGCATTTCAATATCCGAAAGAAGGATATCCACCTGCAGCGTACTTAAAATCTCCTTTGCCTGCCTGATATTATAAGCCGTATAGACGCCGTCAATATTCCACTTTGTCCAGTCAATCCCCTCTACGATCTTCTCAACCACATACTTATCGTCATCCACGATCAAAATACATAAACTCATCTTACATACCTCTGTATTACACAGCTGTGCGGCTTATTCCGGTCATCTTTGTCGTAATTCACGCCCACCTGCAGGAGTTCTCCTGCATAATCCGCCAATATCCGGCCATAATCTCTGGCCTTGATCTGCTGCAGGGCAGTGTCCTTTCCTCCCCATTCAATCAAAGGCATCCGAACCGTTGGCCCGAATGCCTTCAAACGCTGATCACACATCAAAGCAGCTTCCGCCCACAAACTCCCTGCACAGTGAGTTCGTCGGCAGCTCCTCACTGCTGACGCCCAGGAAATACTCCAGGAATTTCAGCAGCCGCTTGGCCTCATGATACCCCGGCTCGCCCTTCCTGATATTAAATAACAGCGGTTCCGCATACTGCTTGATCACGGCCAGCTCATAGGTCATGGCCGAATTGAACATGGCGTCCGCATCCTCCTGGAAGGGGAAGATGTACTTCTCCTCTCCCCTCCTCACGGAAGGCCACATGGCGATGGTCTTATCCGCCGACGTCCCCCTCGTCCTGGCATCCCGCACCATACGCCGCAGCAGACGGCCGTCGGTGGTCGGTATCCTGTTATGTTCATCTACGTTCAGGCACGTGAGGGCGCTGATATAGATCTTGAATTTGCTCTCCGCCGGCAGGGTATAGGACATCTTCTCATTGAGTCCGTGGATCCCCTCGATGACCAGGATATCCTCCGGTCCCAGCGTCGTGATCTTACCACGGTATTCCCGCTTGCCGGTCTTGAAGTTAAAGCTTGGCAACTCCACGCTCTCTCCCTTAAGCAGCCTGCTCATATCCGTATTGAACTGCTCCACGTCCAGCGCTTCCAGACACTCATAATCCGGATTACCCTCATCGTCAAGCGGTGTCTTGTCATGATTCAGATAGTAATTGTCAAGCCCGATGGGATGGGGCTTTAACCCATAAGTCCGAAGCTGTATGGACAGCCTGTGGGAAAAGGACGTCTTCCCGGAAGAGGAAGGGCCGGCGATCATGACGAATTTCACCCCTTCCCGTCTGGCGATATCCCTGGCGATCTCCCCGATCCTGCGCTCCTGCAGCGCCTCCTGCACGAGGATCATATCCGCGATATTTCCCTGGCAGATCTGGTCGTTTAAGTCTCCCACCGTATCGATGCCCATCTCCCGGTTCCAGTCGCTTGTCATCATCAAGGTCTGGAACAGCTTCTTCTTCGGCACGAATACCGGCAGCTTCTCCGGGTCTTCCTTCTCCGGCAAAAGCAGGATCATTCCCTCCTCATAAGGGAATAAGTCAAAGCATCTGATATAGCCCGTACTTGGGAGCATATACCCATAATAGTAATCGTAGTAATCGCCCAGACAGTATACGTTGATATTGGAACTTCTGCGATACCGGAACAAGGATACCTTATCTTTCATACCCAGTTCCCTAAAGAGCGCAACCGCCTCTTCCGCAGGATACGCCTTCTTCGTCACTAGCAGATCCATGTCCGCCAGCTCTCCCATGCGGTCCTTCACCTTCTCGATGGTCTCCGCATCCATCTTCATGCCGCCCCGGAAAGCGCAGTAATACCCCGGGCCGATGGTAAATTCCACCTTCGTATTGACCGCCATCTCCATACCGGCCACATCCTTGATGGCTTTCATCATCAGCATGATCGCTGAGCGCACGTAGGTCTTATGCCCGATGTCATTCTCATAGGTAATGAACTTCAGTTCACAGTCACGGCTGACACGCTTCATCAACTCCTGTATCTTCCCGTTGATCTCCACAAGCGCGATCTGGCTGGTACACTCATTCTGGTACTGCTCCGCGATCAGCTCGTACTGCACGCCGTCTTCATAGAATCTGTCTTTTCCATTAATCTTGATCGTAACCATAAGACCCCCTCTTTCTCTTAGTGTTTTGCTATCGTATATGCGGCGATCTCCTGCGCTTTCCGGCATTCCCGCAAAAGCGCCTCCACCTCCGCATACCTTCTCTTTCTTCTGTCTTGAGACAGTCCCTGTTCCTGCAGCTGTTTAAGGATCTGTGTATAGATCCTCTCCTCCTTCTGTAAGTAGGACCGCAGGACCGCATCCTTCCGCAATAGCAGCAGGCCCCCGTACCGGTCGGCAAGTTTACATAACATATCTTTTTCCATTCCCTCGCCGCCGTCCGGAACCGGTCTCGCTGCGGGAGCCTCCCCGCCCTGCGGCACCGCCCGCATCATCGGATAGAACTTCCCGTCTTCCGCCACCATCTTCTCGTCCGTGATCCGCAGACCCTGCTCCCGCAGCCAGCCCCGGAACGCTTCGATCTCCGACTGGGGCTGCATGATCAGTTCCCGGAAGGAATCCGTCCTGCTCTTCTCGTCACCGAGGATACGCATCATCAGCCTGCCGCCCATACCGGCGCAGATCAGGCTCTCAGCCTCCCCGATCGCATAATTATGTAAACCATCTGACAGCCTCGTCTCGATCCTCTCTTCCAGACCGCGCTCCGCCACATGCCTGCCGGCGGCCGTAAGCGGCCCTTCTCTCACATCCATCGCCAGCACATGAGGACTGATCCCCTGCTCCACCAGCCAGATCGATACGAAGCCGTGATCACACCCCACATCACAGACACGCATCCCCGGCGTGACCATGGACGCTACAGTCCGCAATCGCTCCGACAGCACCACCAGCCTCATCAGTCCAGATAATCCTTCAGCTTGCGGCTTCTGCTGGGATGCCGCAGCTTACGCAGCGCCTTGGCCTCGATCTGCCGGATACGCTCCCTTGTCACATTAAATTCCTTGCCCACTTCCTCCAGCGTCCTGGCACGCCCGTCGTCTAAGCCAAACCGCAGGCGCAGCACCTTCTGTTCTCTCTCCGTCAGAGTGCCCAGCACCTCCATCAGCTGCTCTTTTAACAGGGTAAAAGCCGCCGCGTCCGCCGGTACCGGCACGTTGTCGTCCTGGATAAAATCGCCCAGATGGCTGTCTTCCTCCTCGCCGATCGGGGTCTCCAAAGACACCGGCTCCTGGGAGATCTTCAGGATCTCCCGCACGCGCTCCACCGGCATGTTCATCTGCTCCGCGATCTCCTCCGGGGTAGGTTCCCGCCCCAGTTCCTGCAGCAGCTGTCTGCTCACACGGATCAGCTTATTGATCGTCTCCACCATATGCACCGGGATACGGATGGTCCTTGCCTGGTCGGCAATGGCCCTGGTAATGGCCTGCCGGATCCACCAGGTGGCATAGGTCGAGAATTTATAGCCTTTACGGTAATCGAATTTCTCCACGGCCTTGATCAGCCCCAGATTGCCCTCCTGGATCAAATCCAGGAACAGCATCCCGCGGCCCACATAACGCTTCGCGATACTGACAACAAGACGCAGATTGGCCTCCGCCAGACGCTTCTTGGCTTCCTGGTCGCCCATCTCCATTTTCTTGGCCAGCTCGATCTCTTCCTCCGCATTCAGAAGCGGCACCTTACCGATTTCCTTCAGATACATCCTCACCGGATCTTCGATGCTGATACCATCAGGAATGGAAAGATCCAGGTTCTCCACATCCACCTCATCTTCCTCACTCAGGATGATCTCCTCGTCGTCCACGTCGTCATCCTCGGAAATGCGGAGGACATCTACATTATTCTGTTCCAATGTCTCCAGAATTTTGTCAAACTGATCCTCCTCCAGTGTCATTCCCTGAAAGAAATCATTGATCTCCTGATATTCCAGAACATTTTTCTTCTTCTTGGCAATCGCCAGAAGCTCCTTAAGGCGCTCTTCAAACTTTGCCTGTACATTTTCGTCCATTATGTGGCCCATCCTTCCTATGTTTAAAGTAAACCTGCATCATGCACTGCCCGCCGTTTGACAGGCCGCTTTATGTGAAATCCCATTCCTATGTTAACTATGTTTTGCGAATAGCTTGCCCGTATTACAGGGAAATATGCGTTTTGCTAAGTTCTTCCAGTGCTTTTTTACCCGAAATCACCTGATTGATCGCATTCATGTCGGTTCCCATCCTGCCGGAATAGTATTCGAAACTGTTTTTCTTCACTGCATACAGGATATCGTTAAACGCCTTCTCCCGCTCCTTAGGCGTCGTGATCTCCGTAAGCTGCGTATTAAAGATCTCCGCCACTGTCCGTTGATCCTGTTCTTCCTCAAAAGCGCTGATAATCGCCGCCGGCTGATAGATCCCCTTCTCCAGATCGTCAAACAGCCTGCCCGCCACCTCTTTATAGAGCGGATCCGTGAAATCCTCTACCGCAATATAAGGCTTTAGCTTCTGATACACCTTCGGCTCCTCCGTGATCCATGTTAACAGAAGCCGTTGGGACTTCTTGGTATTCTCTTCCGGTGTATTCCTTTTGGCACCGGTGCTCTTAGGACGCGCCACCGGCTGTACCAGTCCGGTCTTAGCCGCATAACTGCTCACAAGCTTACGCAGATTATCAAATCCGATATGGTATTTCTGTGCCACTGACTCTATATAATTTTCCCGCTCTACCTCTTCCTCGAAGCTGCACAGCTTCTTCGCGATTTCCCTGTGAAAAGCCGTTCTGGACTCCGGATCCTCCATGTGATAGTCCCGTTCCAACACGCTAAGTTCGAAGAAAAAGCTGTTCTGCGCCTGTTCGATCCGCTCCTGAAACGCCTCTGCGCCCAGATTCTTCATAAATTCATCCGGGTCTTTATAGGGCTTCATATCGATCACCCGGCCGCGCAGTCCCGATTCTTTCAAAATGCCAATCGCCCGCATAGCCGCATTGACACCCGCTCCATCGCTGTCATAGGCAAGCAGGACATCCTCCGTGTAACGCCGCAGCAGACTGGCTTGTCCGGTCGTGAAAGCAGTACCAAGAGATGCCACCGCCTGCGTGAACCCTGCCTGATGCATGGCGATCACATCCATATAGCCTTCACACAGGATCATATTCCCCTTACGTGAAGATCTCGCGAAATTCAGACCGTACAGGTTGCGGCTTTTGTCAAAAATCATAGTCTCAGGAGAGTTCAGGTATTTGGGTTTGGCATCTCCCATCACCCGGCCGCCGAAACCGATCACGCGGTGATTTCCGTCCTGGATCGGGAACATGACCCGGTTCCAGAATTTGTCGTGGATCCCGCGCCGCTCATCGAATGCGATCAGACCTGACTCTTGCAGAAGCTCGTCCGCATATCCTTTGGAACGCAGATATGCCGTCAGGTCAGAGCCTGCGCCGTCCGCATATCCCAACCCGAATTTCTTCATGGTCTCTTCAGACAGCTGCCTTCCTGACAGATACTTTAGTCCCACGCTTCCCCTGGGATTGCGCAGCATATAATAATAGTATCTTGCCGCCTCCTTGTTGATCTCCAACAGCCTGGCCCGCCTGCTTTCCTTCTGCCTGGCCTCCTCATTGTACTCCATTTCCGGCAGATCGATCCCTGCCTTATCGGCCAGCTGTCTGACCGCCTCCTGAAAAGTAGCGTTCTCATACTCCATCAGGAATGTGATCACGTTGCCGCCGGCGCCGCATCCGAAACAGTAATAGATCTGCTTTGACGGAGACACCGAGAAGGACGGAGACCTTTCATTATGAAACGGGCAAAGCCCGAAATAGTTGCTCCCTTTCTTCTGGATACGGACATAACCAGAGATCACGTCCACAATATCGTTTTTGGTTCTGACCTCTTCGATCAGCTCTTCCGGATAATACATTGTACCCTTTCCTTATTTCATTTCTTTTCAGCCATGCCATGTCTTCGGAATATAGATCTCCTGATACTGTGCAATGGCGAATCGGTCCGTCATGGAACCAATATAGTCACATACGATCTTCTCAAGAGGTTCTCCCTCTTCCATAAGCCGGTACAGGAACTTCGGCAGTTTCTCCGTGTGGTTCATATAGTACTCATATAATGTGACGATCAGATTTTCCGCCTTATTTTCCTGACTCTTGGCGATCGGATTCCGATACACATTGCGGAACATGAATTCCCGCATGGTACGCATGGCATTTTCCGCCACTTCCGACATACAGATATCGTTCTTGTCTCTGCTGTTTATTACAATATTATGTATAAAATAATCCAGACGCTGTGTACAGCTGTGTCCGGCGACGGCGCTGACCTCTTCCGGGACATCCGTCTCCTTCATGATACCGCCCCGGATCGCATCATCCGTATCATGATGAATATAGGCGATCTTATCCGCAAATCTGACGATCCTGCCCTCCAGAGTAGCCGGCATCGATGCAGTCTGATGATTCTGGATGCCGTCCCGCACCTCCATAGTCAGATTAATCCCCTGCCCGTCCTTCTCCAACAGATCCACGGTCCTCACACTCTGTTCATTATGACGGAAGCCAAACGGACAGGCTCTGTCAAGAGCTCTCTCTCCTGCATGGCCAAAAGGCGTATGCCCCAGATCATGCCCAAGGGCAATCGCTTCCACAAGGTCCTCATTCAGCTTAAGCGCCTTGGCGATCGTCCTGGCAGTCTGCGAGACCTCCAGCGTATGCGTCAGGCGCGTTCTGTAATGATCACCCTCCGGCGTCAAAAAAACCTGTGTCTTGTCCTTTAACCGCCGAAAAGACTTGCTGTGTATAATCCTGTCCCTGTCTCTTTGAAATACCGGACGGATATCACACTGCTCTTCCGGCTTCAGCCTCCCCCTGGAATCCATGCTGAGCATGGCATAGGGACTGAGGTATTCCTTCTCCCACTGTTCCAGACTTTCCCTGATATTCATGATATGCCTTTCCTGCCTTACTATGAAAGTCTCTGACTCTCATAGGGTTCCTACTCCTATTATTCTGGCTTTGTCACGGAAATCCTTTTTTTTCACAGGATTTTTATCATGGGCCCTCTTATCGGCATATATCATAGATAAACTCGGCATTCCTGTCCATCGCCTCATAAGCGGTCTTAAACGGTGACATCTGGAAGACATGCCACATTCCCGGAAACATGTCCAGTTTGACGGATACATTTGCCTTCAACAGCTTCTGATACAGCATCACCGAATCATCCAGAAGGATCTCGTTCTCCCCGACCTGGATATAGGCGGGCGGAAACCCCGTATAATCTCCAAACAACGGAGAGATAAACTGATCTTCAAGATCCTCTCCGTCAGCATAATTGTGGATCATCTCCGCCAGATAACCGGCATTCAGGATCGGATCGATATCCGCCTTCGTCTGATGAGACTTTCCCGATGAGGTGAGATCCGTCCAAGGCGACATTAAGATCAGCCCTCTCGGCAGCAGCCGCTTCTCCTGCTTAAGCTTAAGCGTCAGGGACAAGGCCAGATTCCCACCCGCAGAATCTCCTGCCAGTATCACATCTCTCGCTCCATAGCCGAGAAGCATCAGATAGTTCCATACCTTCATGGCATCCTCCGTGGCTGCCGGATAAGGATGCTCCGGAGCCAGTCTGTAATCAAAACAGAGCACATCCATGGATGTGGACATGGCAAGCTTGCTCGTCAACGTCCTCGCATACAGCCTGCTGCCGGTAGAATATCCGCCGCCATGACAATAGAGGATAATATATTTCTTCATATGCGCCCGGTTCACCGAAAGCCATTCGCCGCTCAGAATCTCTCCTTTTGACGGATGATCCCGGATGCTCACATTCTCGATCAGCACATCCTTGCTGTTCCCCAGCAAAGTGCCGAAATGATTCTGGGATTGACGGTGCTTTTCAATATCTACATTCTCCACTACCCCATGCATCCGCTTGATCAGGTTCATTAAATTCGCGTTACGTTTCTCAATGATCGCCATCCCTCGTTCCTCCTTGTCAGAAATACAGTAAATCGGCCCGGTCAAATATAAATATAGTAACATAAAAGTCCCTGTTTATGGTATGATATCTTTAAAATATATCGTAGAAAAAAGATCAGGAAAGAAGGATACTACCACTATGACAAAATGTCAGCAAGCCATAGGACGATCACCAAAGCCCACCGGCAGAGTCAATAAAGGGAAGCGGGACATCTGGTACAAACTGGATCTGTCCGCCATCGTCTATCCCACCCTGCAGCGCCGGGATTTTTCGTCCGTCTACCGCCTTTCCGTTGTACTAAAGGAGACGGTCGATCCTGTCCTTCTACAGGCCGCCCTTGACCGCACACTGCCACGGTTCCCAACCTACAAGGTGGCGATCCGCAAAGGTCTGTTCTGGCGCTATCTGGAACCTAACAACAGGCCGGGTCCCTATGTCAAAGAGGATATTAAGAATCCCTGTATGCCCATGCCCTTTAAGACCAACAACCGTTATCTGATCAGGGTCTACTACTGCGGAAGGCGCATTGCCTTAGAAGCCCATCATAGTCTCGGCGACGGCACCGGCGGCATGTGTCTGCTGCAGACGCTGACCGCCTCCTACCTGGAACTACTGGGCCATCCCGTGAAACCGGAAGGGTTCGTCCTTGACATCCATTCCGCGCCGGATCCGGAAGAGCTGGAGGACGCCTACATGCGCTATGCCAATGCCCAGGTGTGTCCGCCCCGTCCGGCCGAGAAGACCTACCGTATCCGCGGCACCAAGGAACCTTTCTACACACTGAATATCATCGACGGTATCCTCTCCGTCCGGGAAGTGATGGCCGTTGCCAAAAAATACAATGCGAGCATCACAGAATACCTGAACGCAGTCCTGCTGTACGCGCTGCTGCAGAAACAAAACACCGATTTCCACATACGGCTTCGCCCCGTCCGGATCGCCATGCCTGTAAACCTGCGCCGCTTCTTTCCTTCCAAGACACTGCGCAATTTCATCACCATGGTATATCCCTCCATCGACCCAAGGCTTGGCGAATATACCTTTGACGAGATCGTAAAGCAAGTACACAATTACATGCGGTATTATATCAACGACAAGTTCCTGCGCGGCGATATCACAACTAACGCTGCCACACAGCGAAATCCGCTGATCCGCATCGTGCCTCTTTTTATAAAGGATATGGTAGTCCGCACTTTCTATACCAAAGTGCAGGATAAAAATTCTTCCGCCGGACTTACCAACATGGGAGCCTTACATGTACCGGAAGACATGAAGCCCTATATAGAACGGTTCGATATCTATATGGGACAGCCCTTCTCCTCCCGTACCAACTGCGCCATCATCAGTTTTGAAGATATCCTGACCATCAATTTTGCCAGCAGCATCGTAGAGGCCGATGTGGAACGCTTCTTCTTCCGGAAACTGGTCCAGGACGGCATTCATGTGAAGATCGAAAGCAACCGCGATCCATACTGAGCGTCAGAGTGCATCTGCCGCAAATATATCATCAAATAAGAAAGACAGCAGTCAGGGGAAACGCCGGCTGCTGTGCAGAGGAAACCAATATGTCATACTGCGTAAACTGTGGGGTAGAACTGGAAGCATCCTTGAGAAAATGTCCCCTGTGCCACACCCCGGTATTCAACCCCCGTCAACTGAATAAAGAATTTCCGCCATCCCCCTATCCGACGAATAAGGGACAGGTTGAGGTCGTCAAAAGAAAAGACCTGGGTATCCTGCTGTCCGTCGTTCTGACAGCGACAAGCGTCACCTGTCTTCTTCTGAACCTCCTGGTCTTTAATGCTTCCCTCTGGTCCCTGGTGGTGATCGGGTTCTGCATCTGCCTCTTCGTGTTTACATTTCCTGCCATTTTCTACAGCAAAACGCCTATCTACATTTCCTTGCTTGCTGACGGGATCTCTGTGGCAGTCTATCTGTTTCTGATCAGTTTCCTGACCCCCTCCACCGCCAGATGGTTCTGGCAGCTGGGCCTGCCAATCGTCATCATACTCACGATCTGTGCGGAAATCTTTCCGCTGCTTGCCAGATTCGTTCCGCTCACGATCCTGTCATGCTCCCTGTGCATCTTCGTAGAGATTCCTGCCTTCTGCGTTTCTCTGGAACTGCTGATCAAGCGCCTTCTTGACCGGCCCTATCGCATCACCTGGTCCGCTGTAGTCCTGACGGTATGTGTGATCATTGATTTTGCACTGGTAACCATACTGGCGAAAAAGCGCCTGCGCAACGAAGTGCGCAGACGCCTGCATTTCTGATCTGATCTTTCGTCACTTACGCATGCTTATCTTCCGCCTCCTGTAAGGAACCATATCCATAGAAAAGCGTCTCGTTGGCGATAGTCTGCTGCAGCAGGCTCTCGCCTTTCTCATATGCCGCAAGAGTCTCTTGCCTGATCAGTTCCAACGTATGCATGGAATAGGTCAGAAGCTCACACCGCAAATAGCTCTCCATGGAGGACCCTGCCATAATACCGTCCTGCGCCGTCGTCAGCACTCTTCCCCGCTTCCGCAGATTCGGATAGTCCTGCAGCATCTTTGCATCCCATTCGAGATTGATCCTGACGATCTGATCCACAATCTCTGCCTTGTCACTGACATCCGGAAGATGCTCCTTTATTTCCTCATATTCCTCCGGAAAAGTACTCTCCATCATTCTTCCGTATTTCTCAAACATCAGATTCCTGCCGTCCTCATAAGCCTTCCGGCAGTCCTCCAGATAACTGTGCAGCACCTCGTCGGAATAGACCATCCACTGGCTCATGCGCATCTTAAAGAAGGTATCCGGATCATCCTGGCAGGAAGCCCTGCCTCCGGTATTATAAACATGCTGAAACATATCCCACTCTGTCCGAGTCACATCAAAAATAAGCTGCTCGCGATCACTGATCTTCGCCATCTCTTATCCCTCCTTATCTGCTCCTGCCGGCTATTTTGCTTCCCCGGTATCCGCTCCGTCTGCATCTTCCATATCCGGATCTTCTGCCTCTTTCTCCTTATCCTCATCCGGCATATCTTCTGCCTTAAGTTCTTTAAGCAGCTGCTCCGGCGTACATTTCTGCAGTGCCTCTGCATATTGCGCATTCTTAGTCGTCAGCGGTTCCCCATTTACGGTAAGATAGACGCCGTCGGCCTCATAATTCTCCAGAAATGTATTGGCCACTGACGACAGGATGATACACTCCGCTTCCCTGGACATGGTCTTCAGATACTCGCTGACCGCTTTGGAAAGATCCAGACGCAGTATTTTTCCTCCATCCTCTTCCGATTCTTCAAAAGAAAGCACCTTAGTATCCAATGATACGATATTGTGCCTTGCCAGTGCATCTACCAGCTCCTCCGCAGACTTCTCATTTAGCTCTATGATCTCCTGGCTCAGATCATAAGATCCTGCATTGCCGTAATAGATCACCGCCTCATTCTCCTTCGGCAAACGCTTCTGTTGGACATCAGCCTCCTGTCTGTCAGCGTTATGATCCTCCTGATCCTTTATCTCTTCTACGGCTTCCGGCTCCTCTTCCTCATCAGAAGATTGCTCATCTGCCTCTGTCACATTCTCATTTTCGTCTTCCAACAACAGATATTCCAGGGAGCTGACCAGAAGATCCTCCGATGACATCTCCGGCACCACGATCTCGCCCGAATCCACTCTCTGCCCCGCCACATTTCCACAGGACGTCAGAGACATCACAACAACTGCCGCCAAAGCCCAAACTAATATTCCTCTTATCCTTTTCAATATTAATCCCCTCCCAGACTCTCTCTGACACCGTCTAAATCGGGTTTTATTCTATCATACTCGACCTGAAAAAGCAAAAGAACTTTTTTGAAATATCTATAGATTCATCGCCCCTCCCCTTATCAAACACCCCGCAGAAGTAAAAACGTAAATTTATCTTAAACTCATAATATAGATCTGGCACGGATTCCATTCATCCCATAATGTAGGAAATACTTCGAATTCTTTAAAGCCAAGAGAGAGATAGAACCTGTTGGTCCTGTCATATTCCTCATATTTTCCCATCTGAACCGTCTTTACCTGAATAAATGAATATCCTTTTTCACCGGCCGCTTTCTTTGCATTGTTAAATAATTCCCGGCCAATCCCCTTTCTGTGAAATTCCTTTAATATTCCCATAACGTATAATTCGACAGTGGATTTTCCCGTTTCCCTCAAATATAAAAATCCTATAGGCTTATCATTGTCATAAGCGCAAAAGAAGATTTGACTGACACTTTCCGTTATATACCCTTCCCTTGCTTCGGGTATTCCGAACCAATCGGGAAGCGATTCAAGAATGAACCGTACCACCTTTTGCTTTTCTAAAGGATCTGTTAATTGTCTTATTTCCATCTTCGTCTCTCTTCCAGTTTCTTTAGGTCCGATATTTGAGATTCCGCTAAGCGGAATCATATTGGCTAGTATGAGAAAAGAGCTGAATATCGCTCTTTGGTATATAACAAAAAGAAAAACCTTGCAGATATAATACCTACAAGGTTCTCGCTGCAGGAAAAGAGACTTGAACTCTCATGGTATTGCTACCACACGGACCTGAACCGTGCGCGTCTGCCAATTCCGCCATTCCTGCGAACAAATATTATTCTAACGCTTTTTATAAATAATGTCAATGCCTAATTCAAAAAATTTTTATTTTTTTGCCATCGGGTAGAATAAGTAGTAAGATAGAGAAAAAACGTTCAAAGGAGATTCTATGTGCGGCAGATATTATGTGGATGATGAGACGGTCAGGGAGATTGAAAAGTTGGTCTGGCAGGTGGATGAGCGAAAAAAGCAGGAATCCTTACGGGCCATAAGACAAATGAAGGAATCCGATCTCTATCCGGGAAAAAATGCCCCGGTGCTGTCCGGAAAAAACGGTTCTCTATGCTGCAGATGGCAGCACTGGGGATTTCCCGGTTTTGATAGAAATAAGCTGATATTTAATGCCAGATGTGAATCGGCGCTGGAAAAGCCTCTGTTCCGGGACAGTATCCGTTACAGGCGTATTGTGATCCCGGCATCCCGGTTTTATGAATGGAACCGAAGAAAAGAGAAAAATGTATTTTGCAGAAACGATATGCCGGTTCTGTTTATGGCAGGGTTCTACAAACAATATGAGGATGGGGAGCGCTTTGTGATCCTTACGACTGCGGCAAATGCATCCATGGAACCGGTGCATGACCGGATGCCACTGATCCTGGAGCGTAAGGAGATTACAGAGTGGATATTTAATGATAGGAAGACAGAGAGCATCCTGCATAAAATACCATGTCTGTTGGAGCGTAAAACGGAGTATGAGCAGCTTAGTCTGTTCTGATCCCAGGTTTGGTATCAATTCTTCCGGAACAAATATCAGGCAGAAAATCGGTGGGTGACTAATTTTCGGCTGATCAATTTTCGATGAAAAAATTAAAAAAAATCTATTGACTTTTTGGCAATATGATAGTAGTATATTATTTGCGCTGTAAGTGTGGGCGGAAGTGTCGGAACTGGCAGACGAGCAAGACTAAGGATCTTGTGATGGTTACATCGTGTGGGTTCAAGTCCCATCTTCCGCA